>JAWUVN010000034.1:0-22272 GCA_034112345.1 Bermanella sp.
TCGATCGATCCCTATTCCATTTAAAGAAGGTTTGCGTCAAATATTAAAACGCTTTCAAGGTAATGATCCATTTTTACCTATCCTTAAAAAAGGTGATTTAAGAGAGTTTGATTCTGATATGCCTTGCTTGCACTTACATCGCTTACGTTTAAGCGCACTATCTGAAATGTCCATGTTAGAACGCCAAGGCATTAAAAACATTATCAGTGAAAAGATAATGGGTATTTATCGCGAATCATAGCGATTAAAACTATTTATTGCAGAACAAAAGGAAGAGTTACAAACTTTTTGGATCAGCCCGTACAGAAATTCAAGATTGGACTGTTATTAACAAGACATTAGCCGCTTATTTTACAAACGGCTTTTTTATGGGCACTCGATTCTGTTTTTACTACGTGGTGATCTTTAAAAGTCCACGCTTGCACCCAACACTAGGCGAGTACTATCCGTGTAATAAGTCGAATCCCAAAGATAAGAATCACTAGATATATCATGCTGAAAATTCATATATATATTAGCATCAATACTGGCAACACTAAGTCCTTTTGAAATTCGGCCATCAATGCGTTCTATACGTGTACTTTCTGAGTTTTCGTTCGTGTCATCCAAATCTTTAACGATAAAATAGTTTAACGTCGTCGATATTTGATTAGCCCAGCCCTGCATCCAAGTTGCCGTTGCGGTTTCTTTTGCATAGATTCTTAATTTTGCTCCATTGTCTTCTCTGCTGGTATCCAGCTCTACATAAGCGGCCGTCATACGAACTAATGTATCGGTCAAAGGGTTAATCTGTATTTGCCATTCAATGCCAGTATGATCAATCGTGTTGTCGTTATCCGCAGAAAAATCTTCTAGGTTTAAAGATTGATAAAGAACATTACTTTCTGCTTCATGAAATACCCTAACGTCCAATTCCAAAGCATAGCGATTCAAACGACCGTAATAACCAATTTCATTGGATACGATTTTTTGATGATCAATGGCTCCTGAGCCAATAGCTACTTGATAAAAAGTATTTCCATTCAATATATTAAATGGTGTGGCATTTTCAACATCAAAGGTCCAGTTAGCAAACTGCTCAAAAAAGTCAGGACTCCGTACTGATTCACTGTATACATAACGAATGGATTCACTAGGAGAAACTTTATAATTAATGGCTGCTCTGGGAGAAAAAACGGTATCTGAAAACTCTTCTTTTTCAACCATACCACCTAAATGAAGACTAGTATTATCATTGGGCTGCCAAGTAATGCTGCCAAACATACGTGATGTATTACTATATAACTCACCATCAAAATAATGATCTGAATCCACAACATCACGTCGAAAGCTTACACCAGATACAAACGTTAAGTTTGAGTTATAAATGTAAGTATCTTGTACCTCTATATCAAACCGAAATTCATCTAGGTTTGCATTGATATCACCGGATATATATCCAATTGCCCCAGGTACAAGATATCGATCTAGAAATTTATCAGCTAAAAATTTTTGATCCGCTGATAGCGTTGCTGAATATCCATATGCAATTGAATTGTCTGAATTATTAATAGCCGCACTTGTTGCCGCTAACAAAGTATCTGCACTATCTGGATCAATAGCATTTAATGCTGATAAACCTGAATCTAAAAAAAAGTTTGCTACGCCCGCAACTTGAACCAATTGTTTTTGCTCAAAATACGTCACATACGATTTAACTGATAACTGATGCTTACTACTAAAATCTTTTGTCCATTGAATACCTACTTCCGAGCGAGCTTCACTTACTTCATTATCATTTATCTGAATCTCTACTTCACCCACCGTAACTTTCTTTCGTAAATCTCTTTCTGAATCAGAGACCACAACCGATAGCTCTAACTCTCCCACTGATCCTAAATGCTTGTAACTATCAAAATTTAAAAATTGGGTATTTCGAGTATCATTTGAATCACTGAATCCATCATCGCTTTTTTGTGTATAAGAGACACGATAATCCGCTTCACTTATACGGCCGCCTTGACGAAAATACATATCATTCTGACCATTCTCACCAACCTCATAAGAAATGCTTGTGCCATAAGTATCACCTGGGTGCTTGGTTAAAATATTGACTACGGCTTGGTAAGCGTTAGCCCCATAACTTGCTGAGTTTGGTCCGCGCACCACTTCGATACGATCGATATCTGCAATGGCCACGGGCATTTCGTACCAGCTAACCGATGCAAGACCTGCACGATACATAGAACGGCCATCCACCAGCACTTGTAAGTTTTTTGGTAATGACGACTCACCACCATGGTAATTGAGACTATCGACATTGTTAGCCTTATCAGGCCCCATCATAATGCCTGGCACATAGCGTAAAACTTCAGCTAAATTATTGGTGCCTAAGTTTGTAATAAATTCACTGTCTAAAATGGTCACACTGGCTGGCACATCAGACTGATGCTGCTGAATACGAGTCGCGGTTAAAACAATCGGAACAAGGTTACTATCAAAAGTAGGTAAATCGAAATTCGGTTCATCGAACCCTAATGCTTCAAATCCCGTCATGCCTGGGTCGCCAGCCAATATATCGTCATCTGCGTAAGAGGCTTCCGTGCCAAGTAATCCCATCAAACTAATACTGATAATACGAATACATTGCATTCACTAGCCCCCCCAAAAAACTTTGGCCGATTGTGCCAGAACTTAAGTAAGCCGAATAGAGTAGTCGTAAGGATTTTTAGATACATTAGACTAAATTCTTCAGTTACATCTATCCAAAAAACTTATCTCCAGCCCCTAGGAATGACTTGTGTGGGGCTGATCATTTTATGACTAATATAATGTCTTTTTATTTGACCCATACTGACGGTTGGTTCAATAACCGGTTGTTGATACCGCGCTCTAAAATACAACCAGATATGTGGATAACTGATCATGGTGCGTTTATTGGTTTTAAGCACCTCACAGAAACAGGATCAAACTTTACCTGTACAGTGAACGACCGCCTGTCGACTTCTGTGATTTCAGGACTAAGTATGGATTTACTGCCAGAGCAGCCTCGACCCAATCAAACGACTCAATCAAGCGACTCAAATAAGGCATCGATAAGCGGTTATTGTGCGGTGGAAAAGCACACTTTTGCACCCGATCATTAATACTATGATAGTACCCAAATCATTAAATGGTTTTGATTGATATCGACCGGTGTTTTATAAGGTATTAACGCAATACCTTATTATTTTGAATAGCGTGTTTTCAGGATTCTAGATAAGGCCTGACGCCAAGGCTTAGGCTTAATCCCGAAAGTATAAAGGACTTTTTTGGTGGCTATTTTAGGCGTGGACTCAGAAAAAACAGCATTCATCTCATTGGTCACGTTACTGCTAATTTCAGTAACCTGTAAATCTTCATGCTGCCTTGCTTCTGCGACCACCACTTCAGCAAATTTAAACAAGCTTGTTTGCTCTGCACTACAGTAATGATAAATACCCCATAAATCCGCATAGCGAAGTTGATTAACCATAGCAAGTAACACTGCTGCCACATCACAAGCTGATGTAGGGCAAAGTAATTTAGAGTCTGATAATTTCAAGTGCGTTTCTTTCTGCGCGAGCTCCAGCAATTTAGACACATCATCTTGCCCTTGAGAACTAAATAACCAGCCAACCCGTAGAATCAGGCTTTTTGGGCAAGCATTTAAAATCTCGGTCTCAACCGCTAATGTCATCTTACCCGCATCTGTTTCAGGCAAAGGCTTATCACTTTCGTTAAAAGATTCACCTTCTTGTCCAGCAAACACATTGTTTGATGAAAGCTGTATCAAACCAATATTTAGTGTTCTGCACGCCTGACTAATTACATTGGCTTGGATTGCTGATAGACCTGTTTTTGAAGGGCGAATACAATTAATTAAAAATGTGGGTGCGCGCTCTTTCAGCTTTTCAACAATCGCAGGGGCATCACTTAAATCCCAATCAGTACTATGAATAGCATGCAGTGAAATTTCACTTTTTTGCGCTTGATCAGTAACCGCACGGCCAACTGGATTATCGGCACCTAATATCACTAAATGAAATGCTTTCGACATGTTGCTTAATACCGCGCCAGATAAGGTTATATGGATATTTAAAAGGAGGTCTAACGTAAATTCAATGTACCAAGCTTGTCATTACAAATCCAGTGTGGATATGAGCAAGCTTAGTATTCAATCATTGCTGAATAGAATATCACCACAGTGATTATTTATGGCTTAACGCGCTGACGCTTGGCTGTATAGATATTTAAAAAATCGTCTAACGTAAGATTTATCTAATACCACATACAAGGCTGGTAAAATTAGCAAACATACAACCGTTGTAAACAATATGCCAAATCCTAAAGACACGGCCATAGGCGTGATGAATTTCGCCTGACGGCTTGTCTCAAACACCATGGGGGCCAACCCACCAAATGTGGTAAGTGTGGTAAGTAATATTGGGCGAAAGCGGCGCTCACATGCACCTAGAATAGCCTGCTTAATGTCTACGCCTTTTGCTCGTAATCCATTTGCATAATCAATTAAAATCAAACTGTCGTTTACCACTACACCGCATAATGCAAGCATACCCATGATCGCAATGATCGATAAGCCTAAGTCCAATAATAAAAGCCCGCAAATGGCACCTGCGATCCCAAATGGAATCACCATCATAATTAAAAGTGGTTGTTTATAACTTTTAAAAGGAATTGCCAATAAAATATATATGGCGATCAAAGCAAACAGTAACCCATCTTTTAAACTGCCTAAGCTCTTTTTATTATCAGCTTGTCTTCCACCATAGCCTATATCCACACTGGGGTAACGCGCGCTTATTTCTGGGAAATACTGCTCTTCTAGTGTGCTTTGAATACTTGGAATCAAAGATCTTGGTTCAACTGCTGCGCCGATGGTGACTACCTGTGTACCGTTCTTACGTTTAATTTGAGCAGGAGATGAGCTTTTAATCAGCTTGGCTATAGAGTTCAGTGGCACCCTTGCACCTGCTGAAGTCACTATTAACAAGTGTTCAATATCTCGCTGAAACTGGCGCTCCTCTTCTGGTAAACGAACTAAAACCGTTACCTCATTTTTACCTCGTTGCTGGCGTAATGCTCTTGCTCCGTACAGGCTATTTCGAACCTGATCTGCAACGTTACTGGCACTTAACCCTAAGCTTCGACCATTGTTATTTAATTCAATATCCCACTTTGGTTTACCACTGGTTAAGCTATTTTCAACATCTTTAACTGCATTTAAAGAACTTAAAACCTGCTCTAATTCATCACTGGCCATTGCCAGCTGCTGCGCATTACTGCCTCTGATTTCTAGTGTAAATGGGCGGCCGCTGGCTGGACCACCACCACGTTCAGCATCAAAACTGATACTTTTCACGCCCGCTACTTCGCCTAATTCTGTACGCCAAATATTTACAACTTGGTTAGTGGTATAAGCTCGGCTTTCACCAGGAATTAAACGCGCATCAATTTCAATAGATGTACCCGATATTTTAGATGTGGTACTTACCAAGAATTTACCGTGCTGATTTTCAATGGGCAGCATCACACGATTCAAAGCCGCTTCACCTAAATCACGCACCACTTCAGATTGTTCCTGGGTGGCATTTTGTGGCATTTCAATGGTGACTACTGCCGACTCACCTTCAAGCACCGGAAATTGAGTGAACCCCATTCGGCCACTCATGGGCATCGCAAATATTACACATGCAACAGCCACAGAAATGGCTAGCGTAATACCCGGATTATCTAATAGCTTCACTACAATAGGACGATAAAAATTATGAATGAAATAGCTAAGTTTTTTATCTATTTTTTCTTGCAGGACATCTAACCGCTGACCTAACTTAGATTCAGGCTTATCACGTAAATGTGCAATGTGAGCGGGTAAGATAAATAATGCTTCAACCCATGAGATTGCAAAACACAATACCACCACAGCTGGAATGGCGATCATAACTTTACCCATTCCGCCCTCTACAAACATCAGTGGTAAGAATGCCACTATGTTGGTTAGGATAGAAAATGTTAAAGGAATTTTAACTTGGCGAGCCCCTTCAATCGCAGCTTCTAAACGGCTCTTACCCTTTGCCAAATTTTCATAAATATTTTCCCCCGCAATAATGGCGTCATCCACTACTATTCCTAATGAAATAATAAAAGCGAACATAGAAACCATATTGATCGACACGCCAAAGTACGGCAGGAATAACATGGCGCCTAGAAAGGATGTGGGTATTCCCATGGTAACCCAGAAGGCCAATCTGTATTCTAGAAATATTCCTAATAAAATAAAGACCAATGCTAAACCTATGAATGCATTTTTTAGCAATAGATTTAATCGCTGACGATACAACTCAGCATCATCATCGGTAACCGTTAAATACGCCCCTTCAGGCAGCATATCCTCTAAGTCATCCCACATATCATAAATGCTATCTACCACAATGGTGGGGGTTTGATCTCCACTGCGATAAACGGTCATTTGAATGCTGTCTTCGCCATCTAACGTCACGATATTAGTGGTGCTTTCAAAACCCTCTGTAATATTTGCTACATCGCCCAGCCTTAATGTCACGCCATTAGCGTCCTGAACTAAGGGTATTTGTGAAAATTCTTCAGCCCAATATAGCCGATCATTTAAGGTAACAAGGATATCACCGCCTTGGGTTTTCACCGTACCAGCACTTTTTTCGACAGCGTTTTCTCGAATACGCGTAGCCACTTCAGATAAAGTTAAATTGTATTTCTCTAATGTGATTTTGGATATGTCTACATGAATCTCTTCAGCTGGTGCGCCTTTAAATTCTATTTGTGAGACATAAGGGGACTCGAGAATTTTTTCTTTAATGTCTTCTGCTAATCGCTTCAATTCGAATTTGCTCAGACTGCCATGTAACACCACATCCATGATGTCTTTTTTCATGGCAAAAATACTCACAATGGGTTGCTCCATTAGAGCAGGAAACGTTGAAATGCGATTTACAGCCTGCAGTACGTCTTGATAAACTTGCTGAGTATCTCCTCCCGATTCAACCCCTATGGATATACTGGCGTAGCCTTCTTGAATAGACGCGTTAATATCATCAATGCCATCAATATCAGTTAATACATTTTCAACGGGTAACACCACTCCCTGTTCCATTTCAGAGGGAGATGCTCCGGTATACACTAAGCTAACCTGCACAACATCTACCGTAAATTCAGGAAACACTTCTTTTTTAATGCTCATAGAGGTCAATATCCCCCCTATTATTAATGCCAACATTAATAGGTTAGGCGCAATACCGTGACTCGCCATCCATGCAATAGGCCCACTATTCATTATGGATTTCATTAACGAATCACCTCAGCTTCAGCCACGTTAATTTCACGGGCATCAGCAATCTCTTTGAGATTATTTGATAATGTCAGATTGTTTTTTGCATCATCTTGATTGAGTTCTTTTTTCTCTGAATCACCATCAATGGAAACTCGTAATTTCATACCAGCCTTAGGTGAGTCAATTCGGCTTAATAGGATTTCATCACCTTTATAACTTGATATATTGACCCAGGAATATTCTCTACCAGCATATAAGACGCTTACAGCTCTATTTTGTAACTGGAAGCTAGCATCTACAACCCAGATGCCTCCTGTTTCATTTAATGAATCGGTTTTAATTAAACTGGCGCCATTAAAACGTTTACCCGATAAGGTCACATTTACATAATCGTTATAACGAATAACAGGAAGGCCTGCATTAGCCTCTGAACGAACTAAGGCTTCAGATGTAATCAATAAAGGGTCTTTTATGCTAATTAGAATTCGGGCTTGCCTGTCTGTCGCATCTACCTGCGGCAGCACGGTTAAAATATTGGCCAAGCGAACGCTGTTTACACCTGCTACCGCGAGCTCTGAAGGCTGATCAAGATCCAAAACTTGCAAAAAAGATTGGGGGACTTTTACTTCTAACCAATATTCATCAGCATCCAGTACTTCGAAAACAGCACTGGCATTATTCACAAATGCACCAGCCGTTAAATTTTGAGCCAACACGTGGCCATTGAACGGCATGGTAATCTGAGTACGTTGTAAATCTAATGCGGCTTTATCTAGTTCAGAACGAGCAATGGCCAATGCGGCTTTGGCGCTTGCTAATTGAGGCTGCCTTAATGCAAGAGCTTTACCTGCTGGCTTTAACTTCATGCCTGAACGTTCATAATCTTTCTTTGAATTTTCAACCTGAGCCAACTCCATATCTAGGCTGGATTGCGCTTGAATAACTTGGGCTTTTCTTTGCTCGTACACAAGCTGGTAACTGGCATCATCTACCCGTGCTAACACAACCCCTTTTGTAACAAAGCTTCCTGGTACCGCCTGCGGGTTTACCGATACGATTTGCCCCATTACCTGAGCCACTAACTTAACGCTCTTATTACCGTTAACTGACGCACCTCCCTGCCACTTTGGAGTCTGTGTAGACAGTGCTATCTCCATAGTTTCAACCAAGGGAGCCATCACCACTACCGGTTTTTTAACTGGCTTAGGGGCTGTTTTTATCACTGCAATCATTAAAGAAACGCCCACAGCTAATATGGCAATAATGATAAAAAAACGCTTATTCATAAAATTTCCTAAAATCTTTACTCAGCACAGGCCAAGTCCATTATGCGGATTATTATTGACTATGTAACAGGGTAAACCAATCCTATTTACATTTCTTTATATAGCTATACGCAACAAACCCTTAAACGGGTTTGAATGCCTGCACATGACTATACTGGGGACTATCCGCTGGTAATGCCCACTAACAATCAAAGGATCTTTGCTTATCGACACAGCCCAGATTACACTTACCTCCATGAAACGATTCTACATCCTTATTTTGATCATTGGACAAGCCCTAGCCTTAACCGCTTGGGCCTCATCGCCTGTGATCAATGAACAAGGAACTGAAAGTGCCCACATGCACCTTGATGAACATCATCATGGCATGAACACACAAGCACATGTCTCAGATGAACATGAACATGGTGAAGGCTGCCACTTACATTTATCGGTTCAATTAAATAACTCTGGCTCACTTACTGTTCACGTCCACCCAAGTAAGTCTATTCAAAATAGTCATGCCGCCACGTTCATTAATCGTGTTTTAACTGGCCCGCCTACACCCCCTCCAACCGCTTAACTTCCTATTCAATTTACATTTTTTATTTGAATCAAATAGCCTTATGTCTATAGGAAGTATTTATGCTTATACCTTTAATAAAACACGCTCATTTCTTACTGTCTGCCTCACTCATAAACATGCTTGTATTGGCGAGTCAATCACACGCCAGTGGCGACCATGCGCACAACACCCATGACAATCAACTCGAACAACGCACAGCAAAAGAACCATCGCCTCATGATCATAACTACAACACAAAAGATCCCTCTGCACGCTATGATCAAGCTTTACCAAACGATCATGAAGACAGCACGCATATATCAGATAAACAAATCCACTTAAGCGGTATTAAGACTGAAGCCGTTCAACCTGTGACATTGGATATCACTACAACATTATTTGGATCTGTCGCCACACCACAAGATAAAGCCTTTCGGATTTTCTCCAGCTATGAAAGCTTGGTTAAACAAGTGCATGTGGGAGAGGGACAAACCGTTAAAAAAGGACAGCTACTTTTAACCTTATTCAATAAGCAAAATTTACAAACCTACACCCTAACAAGCCCAAGTAATGGCGAAGTTACAAAACGATTTGTAAATACAGGCGACCATGCAGATGAAAATATTTTATTAGAAATCACAGACCTATCAAACGTTTGGATCGAACTATCTGCTTTTCCAAAAGACATTGAGACTCTGGCCAAAGGCCAAGACATTTTAGTGTACGACATGCACCAACATAAAAAATCAAAAGGAAAAATAATATATGTCGCTCCTATTATGACAGAGGGTCATATTGCGCGAGCACGGGCTATTTTAAAAAACCCACAACAACATTGGCGCCCCGGCATGCACATAAAAGCAGATATAAAAGTAAACACTTCCAAGGTTGCATTAGCGATCAAAACATCTGCCTTGCAACGACTAGACGGTAAGTCAGTAGTATTCACCAAAGAAGGGAATGAATTTCGTAGTCGTCCTGTTGTATTAGGACAAAGCGACCATTCATACACAGAGATCATTTCGGGCCTTGAAGCAGGTGATGAATACGTTTCAGAAAATAGCTTTGTAATTAAAGCTGATATTAAAAAAGACGGCGCAAGCCACGACCATTAATCCAAAAGGGACAAGATGATGTTAAATCAAATCACGACCTTTGCGGTGCAAAGGCGCTGGCTGATCATATGCCTAACATTACTAATAGCATTATACGGAACATATAACGCCAAGTATTTACCTATAGATGCCGTGCCAGATATCACCAATGTTCAGGTGCAAATAAACGCTCAAGCGGATGGGTATTCGCCTCTTGAAGCCGAGCAGCGCATTACCTATATAGTAGAAAACGCTATGGCTGGTTTACCTAATTTAGATTATACCCGCTCCCTTTCTCGGTATGGCTTATCCCAAGTTACAGTGATTTTTAAAGACGACACTGATATTTATTGGGCCAGACAACAAATAAGTCAGCGTATTCAAGCTATTCGAGGGAAATTACCCAGTGGCATTGAGCCTGAAATGGGACCGATATCCAGCGGCTTAGGAGAAATTTTTACCTACGCAGTTACAGCTAACAAAGGCGCAAGGAAACCAGATGGCAGCCCATTCACGGCTGAAGACCTGCGATCCATACAGGACTGGATAATAAAACCTCAGCTTGTGAAAGTAACAGGCATTACTGAAATTAATAGTATCGGTGGCTATGAAAAAGAATATCAGGTATCTCCCATCACAGGAAAATTACTGGCATACAAGATTACCATCACCGATATTGTTAATGCACTTGAAAGTAATAACCAAAACTCTGGTGCCGGATTCATTGAACGTAATGGTGAGCAATGGCTTATCAGGTCACTAGGGCAACTCAACACCATTTCAGATATTGAAAACATCATCATCACAAAACGAGACAACACACCGGTTCGACTAGGCGAAGTGGCCAACGTAGGATTCGGCAGAGAATTACGTACAGGCTCAGCTACTTATAATGGGCAAGAAACCGTATTAGGCACGGCCTTTATGTTATTAGGTGAGAACTCACGAACCGTTTCTCAATCGATTGAGGCAGCGCTAATTCAAATCAATAAAAGTTTACCTACCGGCATTATCACTGAACCTGTTTACAATCGCACCACACTGGTCAACAAAACACTTAACACCGTTAAAAATAACCTCCTTGAAGGTGCCATTCTTGTTATCGTGGTTTTATTTCTATTATTAGGAAATATAAAGGCCGCCATCATTACTGCACTTGTGATTCCTTTAAGTATGCTATTTGCCATTACAGGTATGAGTCATAATAAAGTTTCTGGAAATTTAATGAGTCTTGGGGCAATTGATTTTGGTTTAATTGTCGATGGGGCTGTTATCGTAGTTGAGAACTGCCTTAGACGGCTCAGCCTTTACCAAATAAAAATAGGTCGAAATCTCACCCTTAAAGAACGCTTAAGCGAAGTCATTAAAAGCACCCAGGAAGTCATTAGCCCAGCAGTATTTGGCATGTTAATCATCATGCTTGTGTACTTACCTATTTTTGCTTTAACCGGGGTTGAGAAAAAGATGTTTCACCCTATGGCATTTACTGTGATTGCCGCTCTATTGGGTGCTCTTATATTTTCCATCACCTTTGTTCCTGCGTTAATAGCCATTCTATTCTCGGGATCTATTATTGAAAAAGAAAATAAAGTGCTTAGCTCGCTGCAATCTCTTTATAAAAAATCACTCATAAAAGTCATAAATAATAGTAACGCTGTTTTGCTCTTGGCTATTAGCCTTATCGGACTTGGTGTATTTCAAGCTACAAAATTGGGCAGTGAATTTTTACCCCAGTTAAATGAACATGATATTGCCATGCATGCTATGCGTATTCCAGGAACAGGCCTTGAGCAATCCACTAGAATGCAAATTCTACTTGAAAAAACCATTAAGAACTTCCCTGAAGTAGATAAAGTTTTTTCTAAAATTGGAACACCTGAGATTGCAACTGATCCCATGCCCCCAAGTGTCGCTGATACTTTTTTAATACTAAAAGAAATGTCCGACTGGCCTAATCCCGACAAAACCCGCCAGAATCTCTTACAAGAAATAAGGATAGCGGTAGAAGAAATACCCGGTAATAAATACGAATTCACACAACCCATTGAAATGAGATTCAATGAATTAATCGCGGGAGTTCGCAGCGATGTGGCCATTCGAATTTACGGTGATGATCTAAACGTACTGGCTAATCAAGCCAATAAAATTAAAAAAATATTGGCAACAGTGGGCGGGGCCACAGATGTGAAAATGGAACAGTATAAAGGCCTGCCCTTTATTAGCATTGAGCCTCAGCGAGAACATCTAGCCCTTGTAGGCTTGAATATTATGGATGTTCAGCAAGCACTTAAAAATGCCGTTAGCGGCACCCAAGCAGGCATAATATATGAAGGAGATAAACGCTTTAAGTTAATGGTTCGTTTAAATGCGTCAATGCGTACCGATATAAAAGCACTTGAGAATATACCGATTTACACCCCACGCGCAAACAACCGTGAATTAAATTTTGTTCCATTAGGGCAAGTGGCAAAACTGAGTTTAATAGAGGGACCTAATCAAATTAATCGCCAATTTTCCAAACGAAATATCGTTGTAACTGCCAACGTATCAGGTCGTGACTTAGGCTCTTTTATCAGTGATGCACAAACAAGACTTAATCAAATTACACTGCCTCCTGGTTACTGGCTAGAGTATGACGGCACCTTCAAGCAACTTCAAAGTGCTAGTCAGCGATTACAACTAGTGATCCCTGTGACGCTGTTACTAATACTAGGCTTACTGTACACAGTATTTAATTCTATACGCGATACCCTGATTATTTTCACAGGTGTTCCATTAGCATTAACGGGCGGAGTCTTAGCATTGTGGCTACGAGATATTCCTCTATCTATATCAGCCGCGATCGGATTCATTGCACTGTCTGGCATTGCTGTTTTAAACGGCATAGTCATGCTTACATTTATAAAATCTCTTAGGGGTAATAGCACCCCACTTTTAGATGCGATTATTAACGGCGCATCGGCACGATTGCGCCCTGTTCTAATAACAGCCTTAGTAGCCAGTTTAGGATTTATTCCTATGGCTCTGAACACTGGTGTTGGCGCAGAAGTACAGAGGCCACTAGCCACAGTGGTAATTGGCGGCATAATATCTTCAACTATTCTCACGCTTTATGTCTTACCTACGCTATACCGACGGATATATCGTAATTAAAGGTCTAATTTTTCGATTCAAGCTAAGCTGTGCTTACCACCTGCTACACAATAAGGATGATCTAGGGTACAAACTTTCTATCTAATTTTTGTAAGAAATTACCCTAGCATTCTTACGCTTACGGTTTATGATTAATAGAGTTAAGGATTAGCGAACTAAAAGTATGGAAAGCACGGAAAATAGCAATAAACTTAGATCAATTGCCATCAGGAATACACGCTCAACCATATTGGCCTACGCAGTCCCAATGTGCTTGTACTCTGGTATTTCCATATGTCTTGGTTTCACATCAACGCCTTACATATATTTTTTATTAATATACCTTGTTACTGTTGTATTCATTGGCAGCTTTGAAATATACATTCGACAAGTTGATAATGTCACATACGATCACGGCCCTCGAATACTGCTTGGGCAAGTATTATATTGCGCTGGAATTTTCCCTATTTGGCTACTTCTACTAGAAGAAGGCAGAACTGGGGGATTACTATTTGCAATCACTTTGCTTGTTTATACGTTCGCTTACAGCAGCCTAAAATTTGCCATTGCGCTGAATACATTCGTGGCTTCTGGATATGTATTTTGTACTTATATTGCTATTTATGTATTTGAACAAAAAGGAAATTTCAAACACGAGGTTATGCTAATGGCCGCGTATTTACCTGTCAGCATTGTCGTTGGCCAAGTTGGCTCTAAACTGGCTAAAAAGAAACATTCCGTTAAACAATTATTAAAAGAACAGAAAGCGACACACATACAACTACAAGAAACATTGTCCAAACTCAAAGAAGCCGCTAGTACAGATGAATTAACAGGCCTATTAAACAGAAGGGAATTAAATAGCCGAATGGAATATGAGCTAACCAAAGCTCAAAGGAATAAAGCCAACCTATCCTTGTTAATGCTAGACCTAGACCATTTTAAAAAAGTAAACGATACCCACGGGCATCACTGCGGTGACTTGGTTTTAAAGTATGTAGCGGATTGTTTAAAGCAGCACTTTAGAAGTACTGATTCTATAGCGCGATGGGGCGGTGAAGAGTTTCTAATTTTAATGCCTGATACAAATTTAGATGAAGCCGAGCAAGTATCTTCCCGCGCCCTTAACGCGTTAGAAAAAGGAATGTTTCACTATAATGCTCACCAAATAAAAATTACCGCCAGTGGTGGCCTTTGTGAAATGAATTATGAAACAGACCCTGAGCTGGCTCTGCATATTGCCGATGAACGCTTATACACAGCTAAAACCAAGGGTCGAAATCAAATCGTTTTAACCTCAGATATAAATGCATAACCGGTTTCTGTAATTTTCAGTACTAACCTATCACCTATAAAAAAGCCCTAATAAATAGGGCTTTTGTATTTCATTGTTCTAAATGTAATTAGCGATTTTTAGAACGGAATATCATCATCAAAATCATCAAATGCATTACTAGGCGCAGCTTGTGGTGCTTGAGCCTGTTGAGGCGCTTGCTGATACGGGGCTGCTGGCGCTTGCTGAGGAGCTTGACCATATGCTGGTTGCGCTGGCGCTTGTTGAGGCGTTTGTTGACCATAAGCAGGCTGTGCTGGAGCTTGCTGCTGGGGTGCTTGTTGTGCATATGCTGGTTGCGCTGTTGCTGGCTGACCCATTGGTTTAGCTGCCGGAGCACCGTAACCCATATTATCGCCGCCTTGTTGGCTGTTGCGGCTATCTAGCATGGTCATTTCATTAGCAATGATCTTAGTGCTATAACGCTTGATGCCATCTTTTTCGTATTCATCTGTGCGAAGCTTGCCTTCAACGTAACACTTAGCGCCTTTCTTCAGGTATTCACCCATGATCTCAGCTAAACGGCCAAATGCTTCTATACGGTGCCATTCTGTTTTATCAACTTGCTGGCCAGTATTTTTGTCTTTGTAGCCTTCATCAGTTGCTAGGCTCATGCTACAAACAGCATTACCATTTGGCAGGTAACGCATTTCTGGGTCACGACCTAATGTACCAATGATGATTACTTTGTTAATGGATCCACGTGCCATTATTGCTCTCCGCCCGCAGGCTATTTTTTAACTAAGATAAGTATTTAAATTATTTGTATTCGTTTAATTGTGCCGGGTCAAAGGTTTTATTATCAACCTTTAAATACGCGGCATTTTCATTCAGCATAATCACGGCTTCGTATACACCCGGTATAGCCAGAAGCTCTATTTCAAGCTGATCGCTATTTTCTTTATTCGACGCTGCAATATTCACCATATAACTGGCTAAGTGCCTAGGCTTGTCCATGGTCGCTACCATAACAACCCAAATAACAACTAAAGGAATCATGCCCCAAAATACACCTGCTAATGACACATAGTCGCTTAACATACCGCCGACTAAGCCGCCTACAAATGCACCTAAAAACTGACAGGTACTATACAGGCCCATGGCACTGCCTTTAAAGCCCGCTGGTGCAAATTTGCTAATTAAGGACGGTAAACTTGCTTCTAAGATATTGAATGCTAAAAAGAATATCCACAACCCCGAAATAACCCCTATTAATTGCTCACTAAACAAAGCAATCCACACCAGGCTCACTCCAAGTAATAACACTGCCACCAGGAGTATTTGCTTCATCTTTTGCTGCTTTTCACCAATGATGATAAACGGCACCATGCATGCAAATGAAACCAGCATCACAGGTAAATAAACCTGCCAATGATCCTCTTGAATTAAACCCGCCGACAACAACATAACAGGAACAGATACAAAACAGGCGACTAAGATCGCATGTAAGGCAAAAATCCCGAAGCTCAGCCTTAGAATCTGCCCATCCTTCACCACATCACCTAATTGGTGATAAAAGGCACGAGCGTCTCGAGACCTGACTTGCTGCTTCGGCGTTGGCACCGCTATCACTAATAACAGCATAGCTGCAACACTAAACACAGCTGTCAATGCAAACAATCCTGACAAACCAATCCAACCCGCTAAAGCGGGCCCCACAACCATTGCAAGAGTAAAAGACAAACCAATACTCGCCCCAATACTCGCCATGGCTTTGGTTCGATTCTCTTCTTGGGTCAGGTCAGTCATTAATGCCATTAATGTACTGGCTATAGCCCCTGCACCTTGTAAGGCGCGACCTGCAATTAACATCCAAATACTATCGGCCGAGGCTGCTAAAGCACTGCCCAGAGTAAAGATAATTAAACCGATTAAGATAACGGGTTTGCGACCTATGCGGTCCGACCACATACCAAAAGGAAGCTGAAGTAATGCCTGCGTTAACCCGTAAGCACCGATTGCGATACCCACAAGCGTGGCCGATGCACCTTCGTAGTCATTAGCAAAAATAACTAATACAGGAAGCACCATAAATAGACCAAACATACGTAACGCATAAATAAGGGCTAACGTAGAGACTGTACGTCTTTCAATAGGAGTCATGAATACTTCAAAATGTATCTATAAATAGCTGCGCATTCTATCAATTTGCAGCCATTAATAGAACAGTTCAAATTTTAAGAAAAATGTTTTAAAAAAGTCAATTAATTAGCTGAAACATGTCATTTGACACACTTTTTCTTACAATACTATGCAATACTAGGTATATCAAAAATAATAAACACACACAAAAAGGACAGCTGATATGGATATCGAGCTTAAAAACCGCTTTTGGTTGCTTGGCGCTAAAAACATTCAAAACTCGCTACTACTGGGTTACTTACAACAAAACCTAGATATTAAGTGTGAGATTATTGACCCAAACCTTTCATCTGATTTAAATCGAATTCTAGGCGATCATATTGTGTGTATTGACGCACAAGGCCTTAAGTACGAGCGCTGCAGTCAAATCTTAGAAGACTTACAACATAAAAATCGCACCATATTCATCAACCTTGATGATGAAGGTGAACACGAAAGCCTGCTTAACTGGCCTTTTGTTCGAGGTTTCTTCTATAAGGGTGCAAGCCAAAATCATATTAGTAAGGGTATGGCATCTATTTTACAGGGTGAACTTTGGTTTAGCCGTAAACTTTTAAGCCATTTTATGGCCAATAACCGTAAAACACCGACTAAAGTACCAACAGCTGTTTACTCTTTAACAAAACGTGAAAAACAGATTCTAAAATTAAGTGCCAGTGGTGCTAAAAATGCTGAAATTGCTGACTCACTGAATGTAAGCACACACACCGTAAAAACGCATTTATACAATCTGTTCAAAAAAATCGATGTGGGCAACCGAATTCAGGCCATCAACTGGGCCAAAACCCATCTACCTGAGCAAGATCTAGCAAACTAGTTTTATCTTCCCTAAAGCCTTATGAAATACATTGTTCATAAGGCTTTCTTGTTACATTCCTTCGAGCCAAATCCAATCTGAACAGGTACACTTATACTTTTGTATCTGGCACTAGGAATTATGGACACTATTCTTGTTCGAGGGGCTCGCACCCATAACCTGAAAAATATTGACCTAGATATTCCACGAGACAAACTAGTGGTTATTACCGGTCTTTCTGGCTCAGGTAAATCATCTTTAGCGTTCGATACTCTTTATGCTGAAGGCCAACGCCGCTATGTAGAAAGCCTATCTACTTATGCTCGGCAATTCCTATCTATGATGGAAAAACCCGATGTCGACCACATTGAAGGTTTAAGCCCTGCTATTTCAATCGAACAAAAATCTACAAGCCACAACCCTAGATCCACTGTTGGAACCGTTACAGAAATATATGATTACCTAAGACTGCTTTATGCTAGAGCTGGAGAGCCTCGTTGCCCAGAGCACGGTGAAGTTCTAGACGCACAAATTGTTAGTCAAATGGTTGATAACATCCTTTCTCTAGAAGAAGGGACAAAGCTGATGATATTAGCGCCTATTATACAAGAAAGAAAAGGCGAGCATTTACATCTGTTTGATCAGCTTCGAAGCCAAGGCTTTGTTCGCGCCAGAATTGACGGCATTGTCGTTGATCTTGATGACACCCCTGAACTAGATAAAAACAAAAAGCACACTATTGAAGTTGTTGTTGATCGCTTCAAAGTACGTGGAGACATAAAACAACGACTGGCTGAATCACTTGAAACTGCACTAGAACTAGCTGGTGGTACGGCAAAAGCCATCGGTATGGACAATGATGAGTTAGAGATTTTATTTTCATCAAAATTTGCCTGCCCAGTTTGTGGCTACAGTATCACCGAGCTTGAACCTAGAATGTTTTCTTTTAACAACCCTGCAGGTGCGTGTGGCACATGTGACGGACTAGGTGTAGATCAATACTTCGATCAAGATAAATTAATTGTTGATGAGACCTTAACACTAGGTGAAGGCGCCATTCGAGGTTGGGACCGCAGAACCATTTATTACTATCAAATGCTATGCAGCGTATCAGACCATTATGGGTTTGATATGGACACGCCTTTTAAAAAACTATCAAAGAAAAATCAAAAAGCATTGTTATATGGCAGTGGAACAACTGAAGTTAAATTCCATTATGTAAATAGCCGTGGCGATACCGTTATTAAAGAACATCCATTTGAGGGTGTGATTCCTAACTTGGATCGCCGTTATCGTGAAACTGATAGCTCAATGGTAAGAGAAGAGCTTGCCAAACTACTCTCTATACAACCGTGCCCAAGCTGCAAAGGTTCTCGCTTAAAAGAATCTAGCCGCAATGTATTTATCGATAACAATAGTATTTCAGATATTACTTCGAAACCTATTGGCCCCGCCCTTAAATACTTTTCTAAGTTAAAGCTAAAAGGAAAACGCGGACAAATTGCGAATAAAATATTAAAAGAAATAATTGATCGCTTAGCATTTTTAGAAAATGTCGGCTTAGAGTACTTAAGCCTTGATCGCAGCGCTGACACCCTATCAGGTGGTGAAGCTCAAAGAATACGACTAGCAAGCCAAATAGGTGCTGGGCTCGTAGGCGTTATGTATATCCTTGACGAACCATCCATAGGCTTGCATCAACGAGACAATGATCGACTACTTAAAACACTTGAGCACTTGCGAGATTTAGGCAACACAGTAATCGTTGTAGAGCATGATGAAGATGCCATCCGCGCTGCAGATTATATCGTTGATATTGGCCCTGGTGCAGGCGTACATGGCGGCGAAGTAATTTATGCAGGTTTACCTAAAAACATTGTTAAATGCAAAGAGTCCATCACAGGCCAGTTTTTAACAGGCAAACGTAAAATTCAAATTCCGTCTATTCGACGTCCAGCCGTTGACGGAAAGCAGCTAACATTAACAGGCGCGTCTGGGAACAATCTAAACGATGTCACCCTCAACATTCCTGTTGGTGTGTTTACCTGTGTGACCGGAGTTTCTGGTAGTGGTAAATCCACACTGATTAATCAAACCCTTTATCCCTTAGCCGCTACTGAATTAAACAAAGCAACCACACTTAAGCCGTCTGCACATATATCTGTGGAAGGAATGAACCATTTTGATAAGTGCGTCGACATCGATCAAAGTCCAATAGGCAGAACGCCTCGTTCAAACCCTGCTACTTACACTGGTTTGTTTACAGCTATCCGAGACCTGTTCACAGGTACCGAAGAAGCGCGCTCCCGTGGATATAAAGCTGGACGATTCAGCTTTAACGTTAAAGGTGGCCGCTGTGAGGCCTGCCAAGGAGACGGTGTAATAAAAGTTGAAATGCATTTCTTGGCCGATGTCTACGTCCCATGTGATATTTGCAAAAGCAAACGCTATAACCGTGAGACTCTAGACATACGGTACAAGGGAAAAAATATTCATGAAGTTCTGGATATGACTGTAGAAGATGCTTGTGAATTTTTTAGTGCTATCCCAGCACTCAAACGTAAACTTGATACACTTATGGATGTTGGCCTTAGCTATATTCGCCTAGGACAAAATGCCACCACTTTATCGGGTGGTGAAGCACAAAGAATTAAGCTATCAAAAGAATTAAGTAAGCGGGACACAGGACAAACTCTATATATTCTTGATGAACCCACAACCGGGTTACATTTTCATGATATTGAGCAGTTACTTGCCGTTTTACATCGCTTAAGGGATCACGGCAATACAATCGTTGTTATCGAGCATAACCTAGACGTTGTTAAGACCGCTGACTGGGTCATTGATTTAGGGCCTGAAGGTGGATCCGGTGGCGGGAACATTATTGCAGAAGGCACTCCTGAACAAGTTGCTAAAGTAAAGGGCAGTCATACGGCCAAATTCCTTAAGCCAATGCTAGACTAAATCATTTTATTAATTTGAACATACGACCAAGAAACAAAGATTACAGAGATAGAGAGCACATGGCTGAAGAAAATAAAACAACCCAAAAAATGGATAAAGATTTTTTTAAACGCACCGATGCATTCATTAAAGTGGCTAACGAACTTTCTACTGAACATGACCTAGGAAAGGTGAGCGCAAGCATGCTATATGCTGCATCACGCTTTAATGCTTTTATCGTTGCATCGTCCGCTGAAAACAAAGAAGAGGCAGAACGCAATCAAGCAGAAGCCATTGAGTACTTTACTGAACAATACCGCTCAATGCTAACGGCAAACATGAGTGATTACCTTGAAAAATATGATGAGTATTTAAAGTAAAAAATAGTAGGGCTAGTAAACTAGCCCTACTTTAAAAGCTAGCCAACTACCTTTGCTTTTAACATCCTATCAAAGATAAAAGGACCAAATGGTAAGAAAGCAGCTATTACCCCACCTGGCATCCCCCATAATGGCATTTTCACTTTAGAAGCTGTCGACACTAATACAACGATATAAACTATAAACAGCACCCCATGGGTCATTCCAAGATACCTAACTGGTTCTGAAAACTCGAAATAATGTCTCAATGGCATTGCCACACCCAGTAAAAGCAAAAATGATATACCTTCTAGGTAACCTGTAATACTTAAAGCTCTAAGTTCTTTCATAAGCACTTCTAATCTAAATTTAACTAAAATTAAGATAAAAAAAAGGCACCCGAAGGTGCCTTTTTATCGTTCACTTAAAAAGTGTTGATTAATCTTCAGATTCTTCAACAATTTCTTCAGCTACTGGACGATCAACTAATTCTACGTAAGCCATAGGCGCGTTATCGCCTGTGCGGAACCCACACTTAAGGATACGAATGTAACCACCAGTGCGTTCTTGGTAACGAGGACCAAGTTCACTGAATAGTTTACCAACAGCATCTTTAGAGCGAGTACGTGAGAACGCAAGACGACGGTTAGCAACAGAATCTTCTTTTGCTAACGTGATCAATGGTTCTGCAACACGACGTAACTCTTTTGCTTTAGGCAAAGTAGTTTTAATGATCTCATGTTCAATCAAAGACACAGCCATGTTTTTAAACATTGCTTGACGATGTGAACTAGTTCGGTTTAAGTGACGACCACTTTTACGATGGCGCATGTATCAATCCTTACCGCAAACCTGCCTTAGGCAAGTGCTTTGTCATCTTTTTTCAAACTGGCTGGTGGCCAGTTTTCAAGGTGCATACCCAGAGACAACCCACGAGAAGCCAAAACGTCTTTAATTTCGGTTAATGACTTCTTACCTAAGTTAGGGGTTTTCAGCAATTCAACTTCGGTGCGCTGAATTAGATCACCGATGTAGTAAATATTTTCTGCTTTTAAGCAGTTAGCTGAACGTACTGTTAACTCAAGGTCATCTACCGGACGAAGTAAAATCGGATCAATTTCGTCTTCAACTTCTTCTGGCTCTGGTTCCGCTTCGTTTTCTAAGTCTAAAAAAACTGCAAGTTGTTGTTGCAGGATTGTAGCAGAACGACGAATCGCTTCTTCTGGCTCAATTGTGCCATTAGTTTCCAGATCGATAACTAATTTGTCTAAGTCAGTACGCTGTTCAACACGAGCATTTTCAACACCGTAAGCTACACG
>JAWUVN010000035.1:0-13555 GCA_034112345.1 Bermanella sp.
AAAAATCGACGTTCATGCTGGCTCCTATGTTTTGTATTTATATAAGAGTCGCTAACTGTAGCAGTCTGATTTTTTGCAGGACATGACGTGATAGGTCATATATGCAGCTGACAATCATTTTTTTATTCAAGCCCGACAATGTCATGCTTGTTAATTGGTGGTTAGGTTGATTTGGGTCGTGGAATATTAAATCTGATTGAGTGTTATTGCATTAAATACAATGGCTTACATTAAGGCCTATTATAATGGTGTAGTTTTAATGCAGAGGTTTTGACCATGAAAGAGCATATTATAAATATGCCTGTGACTCGGGCTTTCGGCTCTATGCTTCTTCCTTTTTTTCTGCCCCTTCAAATTACTATCGTCCTGCGTTACTTTGGGGGCGTTTATTTTTCTATTTTTAGTTGAGTATCTGCAGGCAACTTTTGATTGAGTGACACCCAAACCTATGGGGAGAGCCATATAATATTAAATGGCGTTACAAGGCCCCCCAAAGCGTGTCGAACATCATCTGTTGAGTGCCGGCAATCGCATCACTATCAATCACCACCACAACCGGATAGTTATTATCCGCAAGACTGATCATGGCGACCTTGGGTGGGTAGATGGCAATATACGAAGCGTCCCCCTTACCTTTCATCCATTTTCGTTCCGCCAGTTCTGCTTCGTCACCACCGTCACCAATAGCGATTACACGTACGTTGATATTTTTTGCCACACGTTGTTTGGTGAAATTAGGAAAGGGACGATATAAGTGCTCTCGCAAAGCTTGGGTAGAAATAACGCAGTATTGCTTTTTATTGGTTCTATCAACGCTGCTTAATATGTCTCGTAATACCAGTTCAACGCCATCATCGCCTTCGTAAAACCTCACATTTCCAGCCACCATATCGGTTTTAAGGTGCTTTAAACCAGGAATAATATCGGTTTTTAATTCCAGTAATGTAGCCTCTAACGCTTGTCGTTTTTCTTCAGCCAAATCCAGTAATCTATCGGGGTCTTCGGCCTGAAAAACTCTGCGCTTACCTTTTGGTAAATAATTGACAATCCCTTTGCCTACAAGCACTTTTAAAGTCTCATAGGTTGAGCCACGGTTAATGTTAGCTTTTTCAGCTAGATCTCTTATAGATGCGGGGCCTAGGGATAATAACGCATGGTAAATGGTTATTTCTCGATCAGTTAATCCGAGTTGTGTTAGGGTAGATAAGTTCATGGTTGTCATTTTTTTTGTGACAAATTGGATTGTAAACCTTAACAAACTGCATAGACTATGTAACCTGAATTTTGCTGTCAGCAGGATTTTGACAGAGAATAATAAAAAGGACGGTTTTGGTCTCATTATCAATAAGATGAAATCATTAGAATACGGCCAAAACCCAGCATCGGAAGTGAATTACTAGCCATGAATATCGAAGTAGTTGTATTAGCAGCGGGCCAAGGCTCGCGCATGAAATCTGATCTACCTAAAGTGTTACACCCTATTGCTGGTAAGCCTATGCTGGCACACGTGCTTGATGCAGCCAGAGTGGTTAATGCGCAAGCATTACACGTGGTTATTGGGCATGGTGCCGAAATGGTTCAGTCTACGTTTGCGGAAGCCGAAGATATTCGTTGGGCACTTCAAACAGAACAAAATGGTACTGGTCATGCGGTTAAAATGGCTTTACCCAATTTAGAAGCCGATGGCGTCACCTTGATCCTTTACGGTGATGTGCCACTGATTCAAAGCAATACACTTCAAGCTTTGATCGATATAGCGAAAGAAAATAAAACCGGCCTATTAACCGTGAACATGGACGACCCGACGGGTTATGGGCGAATTGTTCGTGATGCAGATCATACAGTGAAAGCCATCGTCGAACACAAAGATGCCAATGAAGCTGAACTAGAAATTCAAGAATGCAACACAGGCATATTGTCAGTGTTGACTGAAAAATTACACGAATGGTTACCACAGCTATCTAACGAAAATGCCCAGGGGGAATATTACCTGACGGATGTCATTGAGATGTCAGTGAATGCAGGTGTTGCAGTGGAAACCTTACAACCAGAATTTGCAGAAGAAACATACGGTGTGAATAACCGTGCCCAGCAGGCGGAACTTGAGCGTTGGTATCAAGCCCGTTTGGTGAATGATCTAATGGAAAAAGGCGTCACGGTATTAGATCCTGCCCGATTAGATATTCGTGGCAATGTAACCGTAGGCCGTGATGTAGTGATTGATGCCAACGTAATCTTAGAAGGTGATGTTATTTTAGCTGACGGTGTTTCTATCGAAGCTAACTGCATTATTAAAGACAGTATTATTGCTTCTGGTACACATGTTAAAGCGTTCAGTCATATCGAAGAT
This sequence comes from Bermanella sp., assembly GCA_034112345.1. GTDB lineage: Bacteria > Pseudomonadota > Gammaproteobacteria > Pseudomonadales > Oceanobacteraceae > Bermanella. Next base: position 2,351 of record JAWUVN010000035.1, read on the forward strand.
GCTTTAATTAAAGAAGGCTGCGACATCGGCCCTTATGCTCGTCTACGACCTGGTGCTCAGTTAGAAAACGGCGCAAAAGTGGGTAACTTTTGTGAAGTTAAAAAATCTGTCATAGGTGAAGGTTCAAAGGTGAATCATCTTACCTATATTGGTGATGCAGTAATTGGTAAAGGTGCCAATATCGGTGCTGGTACCATTACGTGTAACTATGACGGTGTGAACAAATTTAAAACTGAAATCGGAGATGGCGCTTTTATTGGTTCTAACTCTTCTTTGGTTGCGCCCGTTAAAATTGGCAGCGGTGCAACCGTGGCAGCAGGTTCTACAATTACTAAAGAAGTAGAAGATGACAAGCTCGCCGTAGGCCGTGGCAGACAGAAGAATCTTGAGTGGACTCGCCCAGTTAAGAAATAAGTAACAAGGTGTATTACGCGCCCACGGCGCTAATGCACCCTACAAATTTCAATAATTGTTATTGGTAGGGTGTATTAGAAGGTATCTTAAAAATTTATCAGTATTTATAAATTTATATCGTTCGTAATACACCAAAGAGTCAACCAGATTAAATACAGTGTCAGAGTGAATAAACTCTCCACAAAAGAATATAAACCGTAAGCAAAGAAGCTTGCGTAAAGAATAAGAAGGAATAGAAGTATGTGCGGAATAGTTGGCGGTATCGCCCATCGTGATGTTAATGAAATATTGGTAGAAGGCTTACGTCGTCTTGAATATCGTGGATACGACAGTGCTGGTTTAGCCGTATTAGACGATGCTGGAATTATTCAGCGTTGTCGTCGTATGGGCAAAGTAAAAGAACTAGAAGCCGGAATAGAATCGGCTCCCTTTTCTGGTAAAACGGGCATTGCGCATACTCGTTGGGCAACACACGGTAAGCCATCACAAGATAACTCGCACCCGCATATGTCGGGAGAGCGTTTGGTCATTGTGCATAACGGTATTATTGAAAATCACGAAGAGCTTCGCGAAGAGCTTCAAGCTGCGGGTTATGAGTTTCAGTCACAAACCGATACTGAAGTTATTGTGCACTTACTTCATCAGAACCTGCAAAAAATATCCTCTTTAACGGACGCTGTAAAAGAAACCATCACACGTTTAGATGGAGCATATGCATTAGGCGTTATCAGTGCTGATCACCCTGGTATTCTAGTGGCGGCTCGCCAAGGGTCTCCTTTAGTAATTGGTGTGGGTTCTGGTGAACACTTTATTGCTTCAGACCAGCTAGCATTACTGCAAGTGACCGACCGTGTTATCTTTTTAGATGAAGGTGACGTGGCTGAATTATCTACCGAATATGTTCATATTTGGGATGCTGACAATTCAGAAGTTGTGCATGACGTAAATGTATTTGAACACAAGATGGATGCCGCCGATAAAGGTGATTTCCGTCACTACATGATGAAAGAAATTTACGAACAGCCTGACGTTGTACGTAATTGTTTAGAAGGTCGTATTAATAAAACGCGTTTATTAGAGCAAGCGTTCGGCATCAAGGCAAAAGAAGTATTTGATCAAACTCAAGCGGTTCAAATTATTGCTTGTGGAACTTCGTACCATTCAGGAATGGTTGCCAAGTATTGGATCGAAAGTTTGGTGGGTATTCCTTGTCAGATCGAAGTGGCCAGTGAATACCGTTACCGTAAAACAGTTGCGCTGCCTAACAGCCTATTCATTACTATTTCACAGTCTGGAGAAACAGCGGATACGTTAGCGGCATTACGTAAAGCCAAAGAGATTGGTTTTAACGCAAGCTTAAGTATTTGTAACGTACCGGGTTCGTCATTAGTGCGTGAATCAGATCTAGCTATCATGACAAACGCTGGTCCAGAAATTGGTGTCGCGTCTACTAAGGCATTTACGTCACAGCTTGTTACCTTGATGTTGTTAACCATTGCGCTAGGCCGTCGTCATGGAATGGTGGATCAAGTTGAAGAAGAAATCATTGCTGATCTAGCCAAGATGCCTGCCTTGATTGAGCAGGCCATTGCCATGGATAAAGACATTGAAGTATTGGCGCAAGACTTTGCTGAAAAGCATAATGGCTTATTTTTAGGTCGCGGTGCCATGTACCCAATCGCTATGGAAGGTGCATTGAAGCTGAAAGAAATTTCGTACATTCATGCAGAAGCCTATCCAGCTGGTGAAGTAAAGCACGGACCATTAGCCCTTGTGGATAAATACACACCGATTATTGCAGTGGCCCCGCATAATGATTTATTAGATAAGCTAAAATCAAATCTTGAAGAGGTGCGAGCACGGGGTGGTGAGTTGTTTGTATTTGCAGACGAAAAAGCCAAAGTGAAACCACAAGACAATCTTAAGGTATTAAACATGCCGTCGTGTAGCGACTTAATGGAACCGATCTTATACATCATTCCATTACAATTGCTTAGCTACCATGTGGCTGTCCTTAAAGGGACAGATGTGGATCAGCCAAGAAACTTGGCAAAATCCGTAACAGTTGAATAACTCCTTAGTCATTTCTACTAAGCATTGTTAAAAGATTGCTCAGCCTTGTATGTATTGTTTATACGCTCAGGTGCTGGCAATCTTTTTTTTGTTTTTTGTCGTTCACCCAAGCATAAAATTTCAAGCAGGGTTTAAATACTGGCTTGCAGAGTTGATTTGATTTTTACCGCGGGATTTTGCTGAATACAATGCCTGATCCGCTTGAATGATCATGGGTTCCAATGACTGCAAGTTAAGCTTGTCATTATTAAAGTGGTTGTTCATAGTGCCTGCCACACCAAAACTGGCGGTTACCGAGATGCTTTCGTGAAGCGTTTCTATGTTTATTGTTAGATTTTGAATGGCTAATCGTATGCGTTCTGCTTGTGCGGCAGCGTGTGATTGATCGGTTTCTGGTAGCAGTACAATAAATTCTTCTCCCCCCCAGCGTGCAGATATATCACTTTTTCGACAGGTGGCTGAAATGCATTTTGTCACCTCCTTTAGTACGGTGTCGCCCACGTCATGACCGTATTGATCGTTGATATTTTTAAATGAATCCACATCAATTAACACCACTGACACATTGCGCAGTTCGCGTATAACCTTTTGCCAAATAGGCTGGGTAATGTCTTGAAATCCACGTCGATTATTCATGCCAGTTAACGGGTCGGTGCGAGCGTATGTTTCAGCGATCATTTTACCTATGTGGGCCAAACGAAATTGCCTTGCCAGAATAATAGAAAGTAAAATGGCTTCAACGGCCATGCCTACTTCGATGGCCTTAAATGTAAAACTGTTGTAAGGCACGATAACGCCCAGTACCGCTAGTGTGGATATGGTGACACATAAGGCGGCGGTGACAGATGAGAATATAAAGATTAGGGCAAACGGTTTTTCAGCCAGCAGGGCTTTTATCCCCATCACAATAAACAAGACTACAAAGCAGGTGTTTAGCAAAAAGGCCAATGTCATTGACAATAAAAGGTGATCAATGACAAAACCAAACAGCATGCCTAAGGGAATAAAAAGAGTTGTGCGCACCACAAATTTGTCTAGCCTTGGTGCATGATCAACAGTGTTTAGTAATACGCGAGCAAAGTGCAGTCCTGCCACACTGTAGGTGATCATTAAAAATATATCTAACCAGTCTTGAAAGTAGGGCCCAAAATCATACGTAATCATCGTATGTAATTGCCCTGTATACGACAGACTATTTAAAATAAATCCCAATAAATAAAAACTATATAGCCCGTATTCTCTTTGGCGTATAAAAATAAACAAAACCAAATTATAAAGGGCCAATGACAGCATCACACCGTATAGCAAACCATATTGATAGCCGTTGTTAATGTCATTTTGCACGGCTTGCTCTATTGAACTGAACCGAATAGGAATGGCCATGGGGCCTTTGCTTTCTATGCGGATGTAAATATCGGTTTGGCCAGATTGATATGGGAATTCAAATGCGTAAAACCGATAGGCCATGGGCCGTTTTTCAAAAGCAAAGCCGTCCCCTCCTTGAATGTGTTTGATCACGTGGCCATCTTTTATGAGCCAGGTGTCAATGTAATCTAACCAAGGGGTTTCAATGGCTAAACGGTAAACTTGTTCAAGTTGGTGGGTGTTATTAACAGTAAATTTAATCCAAACAGGATCGGCGCCTAACCCTAAAGCGATGGAATTGTTGTTGCCTATTTTGACCTCGCCTGTATTAAAAGTATGGCGAGCTTCGGCTAGCGAAAGCTTAAGATCTGACTCTTGAAAGTACTGGGAAAATTTACCAACCGTTCCTTTATTGAATTGAGGGATGGATACGGTTTCGGCTGGTGCAGTTAACAATTCTTGTGCGGGTGCAGCAAAACCCACTGCACTGAATAAACAAGCAAGGAAAAGACTCACTGCCCTAGACATTATCAGTGATAACGTCGGACTTTTTATTTGAATAAACAGAATCATATTATTGATAATAGTCTACCTGACCAATGACTTTAAGCGAAAACCGCATATATAGTGAGGTTTAGCCGATATGGACATGAAAACAGTTTTGCTTGGCGCATTTTCACTTAAATACTTAAGTGGCTCTATAGATACTTATAAATAATGGAACAGTGTAATTTAATTGCATTCTATTGTTTCAATATCCATATAAAGGGTCTACATTATTTAGTCAAATATAAAGGCTTAAGGATAGGAATATGTCGGACCCAATTTATACACCTCCTAAGGTTTGGAAGTGGGAAGCAGGGAGTGGTGGTAAGTTTGCCAATATTAATCGCCCCATTGCTGGAGCGACTCATGACAAGGTACTGGAAAAAGGCCAGCACCCTTTTCAATTGCATTCATTGGCCACACCCAACGGTGTAAAAGTGACTGTCATGCTTGAAGAGCTGATTGAGCTTGGCATTAAAGAAGCTGAATATGATGCTTACCTAGTAAATATTATGGAAGGGGAACAGTTTGGTAATGAATTTGTAGAAATTAATCCCAACTCAAAAATCCCTGCCTTATTAGATACAAGTACAACGCCCCCTACTCGTATTTTTGAATCGGGTGCGATACTGGTTTATCTGGCCGAAAAATTTAATGTATTTTTACCGCAAGAACCAGCTCAGCGTGCTGAAGTCATGTCTTGGTTGTTCTGGCAGATGGGTGCTACCCCAATGTTAGGCGGTGGTTTTGGTCATTTTTATGCCTATGCTCCAGAAAAATACCAGTATCCGATAGATCGTTACACCATGGAAATTAAACGTCAGTTAGACGTGCTTGATAAGCAACTGGCCAACAACCAATTTATTGCTGGTGATGAATACACTATTGCCGACATGGCAATTTGGCCTTGGTAGGGTGCGCTGGTTAATAATGAAGTATATGAGGCAGCAGAGTTTATTGAAGCTCACACATACACCAATGTACTGCGTTGGGCTGAAGATATAGCTAAACGACCTGCGGTTAAGCGCGGACGCATCGTAAATAAAAGCTGGGGAGAAGAAAGCGAGCAGTTGCCAGAACGTCATAGTGCAGAAGACTTTAAGCGTTAATTAAAATATTTAACGTAACTAATCAAAAACGAATGAAGGTTTTAACTTTAAAACCCTTCATTCGTTTTTTGGTATTTGGTCATTGAAAAATGGACAAGGCCTTTTTATTTTTTGGTTCAGTTTATTCCATTTTTAGACGTTACAATATGCTTAAACCACTCGTTAGATATGACCTGTTATGTCATGTACATGCCTTGATCCCTAGGATAAATTCTATGTCGAGAAGCACAGGTGATACTCAGTGCGTAAAGAGAAAAGAGACCCCTCATGAAAAACTTATTTGATGTAACAGGAAAGGTAGCGGTTATAACAGGAGGCTCTCGTGGAATTGGAGCCATGATGGCGCAAGGCTTAATAGAAAATGGCGCGCGAGTTTATATTACTGCCCGCAAAGAAGCCGAACTAAATGCGGCGCAACAGGCGCTAGGAAAGCTGGGTGAATGCATAGCCATTCGATCAGATCTATCCAGTAACGAAGGTGTTATCGCTTTTGCTGATGAAGTAAAAAAGCGTGAAGGAAAAATAGATATATTGATTAATAATGCTGGGGCATCGTGGGGCGCACCCTTTGAAGAGTTTAGTGAAGCCAATTGGGATAAGGTAATGGACCTCAATGTGAAGTCTCTTTTCTTTTTAACTCAGCAAATGGCCCCAGCACTTAAACAGGCCGCCACACATGAAAATCCTGCACGTGTGATTAATATCGCGTCCGTAAACGGTTTGACCCACCCTGGTATGCAAACCTATTCATATTCAGCCAGTAAGGCAGCAGTGATTCATTTAACCAAGCACCTAGCAGTAGATTTAGCTCCAGATAATATCAATGTAAATGCCATTGCTCCTGGGTTTTTCCCGAGTAATATGACGGCCTTTTTAGCTAATGATGAAAAGGTGCATGATGAACTCACGGCGGGTTTACCTCGTGGACGCATGGGCGATGCAAAAGATGCCGCCGGTGCTGCGATCTACTTGTCATCAAGAGCCAGTGCTTGGATGACGGGTAATATACTTGTGCTAGATGGGGGCCAGGTCGCCGCGGCAGGTTCCAGTGATGTGCCCCATTAGAATATAAATCGTATGGTCATATGTGCTCACAGCCCTCTTTGAGGGCTGTATTAGGTTTAAAGTCGCAGCAAGTAATGATTGGATGTCTGGTCTTAGAATGACTGGTATCTCAATGTAATTGCTCGTGAAACTTATCCCACTATAAATAGGTATCTTCAGTTATAATTTGAGCAAATAATGAATTGTTAGCACTGAAATACTATGTCTTATCAAGTGGCCACCGCCAACACTCCGCCTAAACACATTGCATTTTTCCGCTTATCAGCCCTTGGTGATGTGGTACTTGCGATTCCCATGATTCGCGCTTTGCAAAAAGCTTGGCCAAACTGCCGTATCACCTGGATCACAAGTTCGGCAGTGTATCCTTTGTTAGAGGGGCTAGAGGGAATAGAATTTCTTGTAATCCAAAAGCCTAAAAAAATCAAAGATTACATGGCGCTGCGTAAATTGTTCAAAGAATACGAATTTGATATTTTAATTGCTGCACAAGCCAGCTTCCGCACTAATTTGATTTACCCGCACATTAACGCCAAGCGTAAAATTGGCTTTGATAATGGCCGCGCCAAAGACCTGCATTCATTTTTTGTGAAAGAACAAATAGCATCAGCCGATGAGCACCTAGCTGAAGGCTTTATGGGGTTTGCCAAGCACTTAGGTATTGATGTCCCCACAAACCCTGAAGATTTCGATTGGAAATTGCATATAAGCAAGCAAGATAAGTCATGGGCCAAAAGTCAGCAGAAAAACTTAAGTGGAAAGTACGTGGCCATTAATGCTGCCGCCAGCAAAGCCGAGCGCACGTGGAAAGCCGAGCACTACGCTGAATTAATTGACCAGGCATCTGTCAAATATGATGTTGAATTTGTATTAACCGGCGGCCCTGCCACCAATGAAATTCAACTAGCGCAAGACATTCAAGCGCTTGCTAAAACCCCCATTGATAACTTGGTGGGTAAAACCAAGCATAAACAAATAGCTGCATTATTGGGCGAAGTAGATTGCTTGATTGCACCAGATACAGGCCCGGCTCATATTGCAGTGGCGATGAATACACCGGTGATTGGTTTATACGCGGTGGCTCGTTCAGGCTTGTCTGGCCCGTATCAAAACCCAGATTACACTGTGGATAAATACCCTGAAGCGGTAGAGAAATATCTAGGTAAATCGTTTGAGAGTGCTGGCTGGCATGAACGTGTGCATCATGCCGATGCCATGGACTTGATTACCGTAAATGATGTGATAGAACAGTTGGAAAACGTATTACGTAAGTAATTTAAAATGTATTTGAGTAGCTAAATATTTCGTTGTGTATTTTTTTGTAATTCTACTTCCAATAGCTGGCTTTGAATCTTGCTAAAGCATGATGTTGCTCTATGGTTTTTATAAACACAAATCAAGGATACAACATGAAACGTATATTAACGGCTGTACTTTTAGTGACGCTCGCTGCATGTGGCTCAGAAGACGAATCGGATAGTACTTTTCTTGAAGGTAGTTGGCTTAGCGCATGTGATGATCATAGTGAGGCGGGTGACGGTACGTTATTTGGTCAATCTACATATGTTTATAGTGGTTCGAATTTAGTGATTACCAACCATACTTATGACAGTACAAACTGTGATGGTAATGAGTATGCAAGTGTATTGGTCTCTAAAGCTATTGTTTCAGTAGGTGATGATGTTGTGATTACTCCTTCTGGTGAAACAGTAACTCAGTTTACTTTTAAAATTACTTCACAAACGTTGCTTTACAACCAAGATGCAGATATTACAGATAAAAATAGTGAAGATTATTGTGATTATAATGATTGGACAGCAGGCGTAGCAAAAGATGTATTTAGTTGCCAAATAGGTGCTAATACAACTGTATATGATATAGCCCTAATTGATGGGGATAATTTGTATTTTGGCGAGGGTGTCGAAAGCGGTTATCCAACAGTATTAAGTGATGATGTGAACACGAGATTATAAAGTTTTTCTCATAAAATAGCCCAGCCTACGCTGGGCTTTTTTATATCTAGTGTTTTGTATTCTTGTCTTTTGGCATGGCATCAAAAATTTTAATGGCCTGCTCTCCATCGTCTCGTAGTGGCTTACCTTCTGGTGTCACTCTAGTGGTGATCTGGGCGGCCTGAGCGGCTTCTTGAGCCATCTCTTCTTCGCTTTTCATTACGTCTTTGTAGTCGCATACAACACATTCACGCGTTTCGCGGCCATCGTCATTTTTGTACATGACCAGCTTATCCATTTCAGAGCACTTTGGGCACACTGCACCGGCGATAAAACGTCTGTTGGTTTTGAACATGCTGACTACTCTGAAAAGCGTGAATGGTGGGATTATAGCGGTTTTACGTGGGGATTTATATCCGTAGGGGTCGCACCCTGTGCGCGATACTAAAAGCTGAGTTAATACCTATAAGGTGCGATGGTGATCGACCTAAACTAGGTTTTTCACCATCGATGCATACGGGCTAAAATTGGGTCGTAGGAGCCGCGCACAGGGTGCGACTCCTTCGGGTTCTGTGTTTAGTTAACGTTTACTTAATCCCTGAGTGTCTCAACAACGCATCCACCTTAGGCTCACGGCCACGGAAGTTTTTAAACAAGTCCGCTGCATCCAGCTCGCCGCCACGGCTTAGGATTTCATTAAAGAATGATTGTCCTGTTTCTTTATTGAAAATACCTTCTTCTTCAAAGCGGCTAAAGGCGTCGGCACTTAATACTTCAGCCCATTTGTAGCTGTAATAACCAGCGCTGTAACCCCCTGCAAATATGTGGCTAAAGCTGTGCTGAAAACGGTTAAACTCAGGGGCTTGAACCACAGATACCTGTGCGCGTACTTCATTCAATACGTCTTGAATCGCTTCTGGTTTTTCAGGGTTGTAGTTCAAATGCATTTTAAAATCGAACAATGAAAACTCAAGCTGTCTGGCCATCATCATGGCGGTTTGAAAATGTTTGGCGGCTAACATTTTATCCAGTAATTCTTTTGGTAACGGCTCTCCGGTTTCTACATGGCCACTGATAAAGGCTAAGGCTTCTGGTTCCCAGCACCAGTTTTCTAAAAACTGACTTGGTAGCTCTACCGCATCCCATGCAACACCGTTGATGCCACTTACCGCAGCAGTATTTACCTTGGTTAGCATGTGATGAATGCCGTGACCAAACTCATGGAACAAGGTAGTCAGTTCGTTGTGATTCAATAAAGCTGGCTGATCGCCTACCGGTGCGGTGAAATTACATACTAGATAAGCAACAGGTACCTGTGCTTCTCCATTAGCCTTGGTACGGCGTACTCGGCATTCGTCCATCCAAGCGCCTCCACGCTTTTTACCGCGGGCATATAGATCTAAAAAGAACTGGGCGATTAATTCGCCGTCTTTTTTAATGCTGAATAATTTGGCATCTTCATGATAGATATCACCTGCTTCAACTGATGCGCTGGTGACTTCTTCAATAGTCACATCAAATAAGCGATTGGCCACTTCAAATAAACCCGATAAAGCCTTATGGGTTGGAAAGTAAGGTTTGATCTCTTCTTGGCTAACGCTGTAACGGTCTTGCTTTAGTTTTTCACCAATATAGGTGACATCCCATGCATTAAGAGAATCAATGCCGTGTTCGTCTTTTGCGTAAGCCTTTAGCTCGGCATATTCTTGTTGTGCTTGTGGTCGAGATTTCTCGGCTAGATCTTCTAAAAACTGAATCACTTGCGCTGGGGTATCCGCCATTTTGCTGGCCAGTGAATAATGGGCATAGCTTTCAAAGCCCAATAGGTTTGCTAGCTCATGGCGCAGCTTTAAAATCTCAGCCATGTTGTCGCTGTTATCAAATTCCCCTGCGTTTGGCCCTTGGTCAGATGCACGTGTCGCAAACGCGGTGTACATTTCTTTGCGCAGTTCAGTGCTGTCGCAATACGTCATGACCGGTAAGTAACACGGGAAATCCAATGTTAATAAGTAGCCTTCTTTATCGTCGGCTTTTGCGGCTTGCTCAAAGCTGGCCAATGCAGAATCGGGAACCCCGGCTAAATCCGCTTTATCCGTGATCAGTTTTTGCCATTTGTTAGTTGCGTCTAATACGTTTTCACTATATTTACTGCCAAGTTCACTTAAGCGAGATTTGATTTCGCCATAACGTTGTTTTTTAGCGTCAGATAAGTCCACACCGGCTAGATGAAAATCACGCAGCGCGTTGTTAATGGCTTTTTGTTGTGCCGTATTTAATTGTCCAAATTCAGTGCTGTCTTTAATGGCTTGATAAGCTTGTTGCAGGTCTTTGTTCTGGCCTACTTCGGTACTGTAAGCCGATAATTTTGGCAAGCAAGCATTGTATGCGTCACGCAGTTCATCGCTGTTGGAGACGCTGTTTAAGTGGCTCACAGGAGACCATGCTTTGCTTAATACGTCATCGTACTCTTCCAACTTAGCGATCAACGAATCCCAGCTTGGATTAGCCTGCTGACTTAAGGTTTTAATGGCGTTTAGGTTGTCATCTAGGTGCTTACTGATACTGGATTCAATATCTGGAATATTGATCTCATTAAAATTTGGCAACGCCTGTGGATCGTTTAACGTATTAGATGTAGCGGTAGCTGATGACATGGTTAAACCTAGAGACTTTTAAGTAGAAGA
>JAWUVN010000036.1:0-68132 GCA_034112345.1 Bermanella sp.
GTGATTAATGGTTTTTAATAGAGCGTATGGGGAATGCATAAGAATATTGTCAGCGGTGAGTTCTAGTGTGTTTGTACGATTCGAATACCCCCAAAATTCAGATCGTACAGCGGCTCTGGCGCAATGAAAATAAACCCCTGTAATGTTAAAAATTCCTTTTTGGTCTGTTACTTTTTCTAATAAGCCATTAATCCTTAAGCTGTGGCCCAGCCCAGGCACCATAAAATACAAACTAGCAGGGTAGGAATGTGTACTGCCATTGATATTTTGAATGGCATTTAGGCTGCTTAGTTCTATTTCATAATCACTTAATATACGGGCATGGTTTTGATACTGAATTGGTGTGATTTGCATTTTTTTGTTTGAAGTACCTAAGATAGCGATGCAAGATTTTTCCATGAACTCTCGGGAAAAGAAGTCTAGGCAAGGCTGAATACGTTTATCTAATACCTTAGAGTGCGATGGTATAACGTTTCTTAGTTCTGATTCTGAGGCGATGGATAAGGGAGTATCTTGTTCAGTTTTATTGGAGTTTTGGATATTGAACATAATGGTCGCCTTTACATGAGTATCTAAGTACAGTTTAGGCGGGCTGAATTAAATATTTTAGGCAGATGGTTTCAATTTTTTGGTATTTGGTGTCATTGTTAGGCCTGATAAGATTAAGCATAAATACATGCTTGTGAAACCATTAGACTTATTAGTTAAGTGCAACGCAGTAAGTGATTCAGAATAGGAATGTACATGGTGTATCAAGGGGCTAAAACCGTGTCAGCCATTGCGGTGGTGGATTTGGCTAATGAGATGATCACGCGTAATTTAATAGACGAAGCGGATTTAAAGGCATTGTCTATGGATGTGTTTAATGAATACCGTATGTTTAAAAATAATGAAGCCATTGTGGAGCACCGTTTAGCCGAAGTACATCTTGTGTCACTTTGGAATTTGATTGATGTGCAATCGGATTTTGCTTTTAGGGTTGGCAGTACCGCTAATAAACACGCTAAAGGTATTTTAGCTAATTGGATTTCGTACAGTGAAACCTTAGCTCAAGCCTTTGAAATTTTCACTCAAAATGTTGAGCTGTTAAATCATGCTGAGCACTGGCAAGTGACCGAAGGCGATACTTATGTTGAGCTTGAATTTGAGCATCAGTCAGCACTTACGTATGCCAGTGCTGCCATAGAGCGTAGTGTAGTGGCGGTGATTGCATGGGGTAATTATTTTGTGAAGCAGCCTTTAAATATTTATTCAGCCAGTTTTTGTTTTTCAGCGCCTAAACATAAAGCCGAATATGAGATGATATTTGGTCGCAATATTCAATTTAATTCAAATGTTAATCGAATTGTCTTACTTAAAACGCAATTTCATCAAAAATTAGATTCTGCAAACCCATATTTGAGCGATGTGTTAAAACAGCGTTCACAGACCATACAACGATCAATGGTGTCATTAACATCAGTCGCGGCCAGTGTAATGGAATTGTTGATAAAAGATTTGGCTGCCTATAGTACAATAGAAAATACATCAACCGAATTGCATATGAGTCGTGCAACTCTTTACCGTAAACTGAAAGAGCAAAACACAACGTTCTCAAAATTAGTAAAGCAGGCACGGTTAGATAAGCTTGTTGAGCTGGATGTGCAGCAAGCAAGCAGTGAAGTAAGTGCTGATGCGTTAGGATTTTCGGATGTTAGTTCGTTTTATCGGTTTAGAAAATCGGTGTACATGAGTTGATACGCTTCATTGATACGATGTATTGATGCATGTATTTTAAAAATATAAAAATATTTAAACTGTGAGCCTGTTATGTCCAATGTATTAGTAAACTCCCTTTCAGAACAGCATGAAGTTGATGAATTGCTAGACATGAAGATACCGCATTACCGTCAGGCTTATAGTGATAGAACCGCTTGGCTTATGGCGTGCTTATCTGATTTGGCTTACGTTAAGTTTAATCCACTGGTTAAAAGTACAAGTAAACAGCATTTTGTAGAAAAAGTAGTAAGCTTGATTGGGGATACAAAATCAGCGGCATTAAATACGTTACTTCAGACGTTGGATTATGACCCTGAAGAAGAAGAGCAGAAGTTAAAAAATAGCTCAGAGCTGTTAAATCTTAAATTAGTAAAAACATTCGATAATAACGGTACACAAGCCATTATATTAGAGAATAATTCCCATGTATTTTTAGCCTTTAGAGGCACCGAAGCCACCAGTATTAAAGATGTAAAAGCTGATGCAAATGGGGTAATGGTGGAATGTGAAACTGGGGGCAAGGTGCATTCAGGCTTTAATCAAGCGTTTAATCAAACAGCGGTTGAAATACAGTCTTATTTAAACCAAGAGCCGTGCGTAAATAAACCACTATTCATAACAGGTCATAGCTTGGGTGGTGCGTTGGCCACTATTGCAACTAAACAATTAAAGCATAAAGCGGGCATTGCGGCATGTTATACCTATGGCTCACCCAGAGTGGGAGACGCCAACTGGGCTTATAATATAAAAGCTCCGGTTTACAGGTTGGTGAATGCAGCAGACCCTGTGACGGTGTTACCACCGGGTAAAGAGTTTATAGAGCTTTCTGCTTGGCTGGTGGGCTTGTTGCCTTATGTTGGCGATGCAATTAAGAAAGTACTGCTTTCAAAATTCAATGGGTATATGCACATTGGTGACATGAAGTATCTAACCAATAGCCCTGTGAATAATTATAAAAATGTAAGGCTGCTGTATTCGGTTAGCTTTGTATTTAGACTGAAAGCATTTTTAGTGGGTAAAACATCATTTTCTAAAATTCCTTCTGATCATTCTATTAGTATTTATCGTAAAAAATTGATGGTGATTGCAAGTAAACGTAACAAATAATCAAGGTAGTTTTTTAGACGGTGTGAATAAATTTAAGTGAATGAAATAATGCCAGTCATTAGGTCGTTCACTTTTTTTATGAGATAAAATTTAGTCTTTTACTTTGGGTTATTAGTACGGAACTCTCCCGGAGAGCATCCTTTCCAGCGGCGAAAAGCTCGAGAGAAACTGGCTGTGTCGGTATAGCCTAATTGAAATGCCATTTCATCCAGTTTCATTTTACTGCCTAGCAGTAATTGCTGTGCAATTTGCTGCCGTTCTTGGTCTAGTAGATTTTTGTAGTTGGTGCCTTCGGCTTCTAGTTTACGGCGTAAGCTGCGAGGTGACATGGCAAGGGCTTTTGCGACCTCTTCAAATGAGGCAACCAATCCTAGCGCCCCTAATATTTGTTGTCGAACTTGGCCGGTAAAGCCAGATTGTGTACGGCGTTCAAGTTGTTGATGACATTGGTCGCTCATTAGCCTTACAAGTTGCGAATCATATGTGGGTAATATTCGGTCGGCTTCTTCTACGGTAACGCTTAATAAATTATGCGAACAGTTATAAGTCGGTTTGATATTGATTAAGGCCTCAATCTCGGCTGCATGTTCTGGGGCATCACCTTGGAATTCTATTTTAGATAATTTAACTCCAGCTAAGCTAAGTTCATTAATCAAATTTGTGCCTGTGGCAATGTCTCGTTCTAATAAAAATTGCCTGAAGGGTGCTGGTATGCTGCTTGGATCAAGCAATATGTTGAAGTACCCATTTTCTTCATCTTGCACTAAGCGGCAATACGCGGTGCTAAGCGGTTGGTAACGAAGTGCAATAACAGATGCTTCTCGTAAGGTACGGCTGGTGCGCATGGCAAAGCCCCAAACCCCAAATGTGGATACGCTGTATTGCAGTCCTAATCGAAAACCCAATGCTGTTTCATTGGGTAAGGCCAATATTAAATTTTCAATTAATTTCATTTCTTGCGCGCGAGAAATCAGCGCTTCGCTGTCATGAAATAAATCATCAGAAATGTTGGTGCCCGATAGACAGGTTTCTTTATCTACACCCAAGCTTGCAGCAAAGTTAAGCATAACTTGGCTGATTACAATGGGGTGGAGTATGGGTTCTATATTCGACATGCTGAAAGTCTATCTTATATACCGATGCACGAATAGCAGGCCCTGATCCGCTGGCCGTTTAAGCAAGTTGAAAGGCCTCTATTGCCCTGTGATCATGCGTGCATAGTGACTAAATTATAATCATTGTATTTGCTTGATTGGAAATTCTTATGTCAGAAGACCTTACTGCGTTGAATAAGCAGGCCATATCGGCCGCCCAAAATCATATGGGGCATGTTGCATGGCTAACGGTAGGCTTTACTTTTTTAGTGGTACTGGCGTTCGCTATAAATTTGATGTTGTTTGCACAGGGTTTAGTTTCGGCTTGGGTTTCGGTGTTGATAGTGGGGTTGTTAACGTATTTCTCGTACACGCCCTTACATGAAGCGGCCCATAGAAACATTAATGGTAACAACGAAAAACTTACTTGGTTAAATGATTTATGTGGTTACTTAGTTGCCCCGATTATTGCGATTCCGTATGCGTCTCATCGCTTAGAGCATTTTACTCATCATCGTTATACCAATCAGCCTGATAAAGACCCTGATTTTGTGATTAATGGATTGGGTAAAGGTTTATTGATTGGTTTTTGGACAATGATCAAATTCATGTGGGTTCAAAACGCATTTTTTGCTTTAAACCATTGGAGCCGTGCCACGATTAAAGAGCGCATTGTTTTTTGTATCGAAGTCAGCGTGTCGATTGGCTGGCGTGCGGCGTTTATTTTACTGGTTGATCAGCCTGGGGTGGCTTGGGTAATTTTAGTAGGCTCTTTAATAGGTGGATTTTTTACCGCGTATTGGTTTGCTTACCGCCCGCACTTACCTTACAAAGAGCCTAAGCGTTATAAAAATACAAATAGTTTGATTATGCCCGCTTGTATGAAACCGTTTGAGTGGATTTGGTTAGGGCAAAACCTACACTCAATTCATCATCTTTTTCCGCGTGTGCCTTTTTATCGTTATCATAAACTGCATGATGAAATAGAGCCCGTACTGCACGCACATGGCACACCGATCATTGGAATATTTAGCCATAAGCCAATTGATAAATAATTGAGCTTGTATGCTGGGTTACGAAAACCGTAAAAAGGTTTGCTAACCCGCTCTACCTTTATAATTATTTATCTTTATAGTGTTGCCATTCTGGCTTGCACGGCTTTTTCAATACGATCTAACGATTCAGCCAATAGGTCTCGTTGGCAACCAAAATTCAATCGCACATAGTCATTGTCACCAAATTCTGATCCAGCCGACATTCCCACTCCGTATTCTTCAAAATATTTCTGTGGGTTGTCCAGTTTTAGGTCTGCTACGTTTAGCCATGCTAGGTAGGTTGCTTCGCATGGGCGCATGCTGATGCCATTTATGGTATTAATGCGATCTAAAATCAGTTGATGATTGCCTTGTAGATAAGGGATTAATTTTTGACGCCATGGCTCGCCGTATTTGTACGCTGCAATCGCGGCCTGCGTACCAATAATGTTTACATGACCTACCAGGCCGAACATTAGGTCGCTGTATTGTTTGCGTATTTTTGAATTTGGAATAATAGCAAAAGCACAGTCTAATCCTGCGATGTTAAACGTTTTACTGGGTGCCATTAACGTAATGCTTAAATTAGCTATGTTTTCATTAAGGCTGGCAATAGGGATATGTTTTTTGTTGTTTAGTATTAAATCGCAATGCACATCATCGCTGCACATAATTAAGTTATGTTTGATGCACATATCTGCAATGTCTTGCAGTTCATCACGGTTGTATACCTTACCTATGGGATTATGTGGATTGCAAAATAGCATTAGGCCGGTGTCAGGCGTGATGCTTTTTTCAAAGGCTGGGATATCCAGTTCCCAGTTATCGTTTTTAGCCTGTGTTGAAAAGGTTTGATTCTCGAACTCTAATATGGGCGAATGCTTCATTAAATGAGGGTAAACGGGCAATGCCGTAGTACCGGCTGGTTTACCATTTTTTATGCTGATAGCACGAGCTACATTTAATCCTTTTACAACACCTGGTGTGAGTACAATCCATTCGGGTTGTATGACCCAATCATAATGGGTTTGGCAGTGGTCAACAATCAATTGCATCAGCTCTGGGTTATCTGATCCGTAGCCCAGTACGCCGTGCTGGCTTCTTTGAGTGATGGCATCCACAATTTCATCGGCGATATGAAAATCCATATCCGCCACCCACATTGGCAGGATGTCTTTATCTTTATAGCGTTTCCATTTAATGGAATCAGATTCGCTGCGATCAACGGGTTTGCCAAAATAAGGGTAGGTGTGTTGTTCAGACATATTGCTGGTCGCCAAGATCAAAGGTATTAACAATTTATTGTATGGGACCAGTGTAAACAGAATTACGCATAAGTGAACAGTTTGAATGCTCAGTTATGCTTGATTGACTTGTCCCTTGATAGGGTAGGGATTTATTTGGCTGGAATTAATAGCTCGTTTAAAGCCAATTTATTTGGTCGGTAGGTGTTTACGGCATCTTTTGTTGGATAACCTAATGCTAAGCCGCACACCAGTTTATAGCCTTCTGGTATATCAAAGTGTTCTTCTAAAGGGGATCGCCACATCCCCAGTGCCCCTTGTGCGCACGTGCCTAAGCCTTTGTTAGTGGCGGAAAGCATAAGTGATTGCATCATGATGCCTGCATCCACAAAGGCGGTGAATTTCATACCTGGGTGAACAAACACAAATATGGCGGCAGGAGCATCAAAAAATGTGAAGTTACGAGCCATTTGCTCGTCCCGTGCCTTTGAGTCACCACGTTTGATATCTAATATTTGATATAAACCTCGGCCTGTCTCCATTCGGCGTTTCTGAAATATACCTGGGTACTTACCAAGAATGGGTTTGAAGTCGCCATCAGGCATGGCCTTGCTTGTTAGTGCCGAAAACACTTTGAGAGGCATGGGTTTGCGCTGTATTTTGTTTATTTTGTGGTATTTAGCCAATAGTGCCTGGCCCAGTTTTTTGCAGGTATCCCCTGTGGCCACAGCAATTTTATAAGGTTGTGTATTTGAGCTAGAAGGGGATTCTAATGCGTCTAATAGAATGTCATCTAGAATAGTTTGATCAATTTCTTCATCAGTAAATGCGCGGATGCTTCTGCGAATATTTAATACGTCGTTAAATTCCATTAGTAAGCTAGCTCTTTTTATTTTTAATCCGTTGGCCTGCTCTGATGATTAGACCCTGACAATACTGATTGTTTTATAAATTTATCGTGTTGTACCTGAATGCAAAACAGTAAGTAATTTAAAGCATTTAGGCAATAATCGAATAGGCCAAAAAGATTGGCGAGAAAGATTATTCGACTTATTTTCTTGGGTTGAATCGGGTTTGTTAAATTAATCTAGATTCTTTTTAAATCGCACTGATGCAAATACTAAACCTGCTATTGTGAATGTAAATAACCATAACACATCGTATTCCATATCTAATATGGTGACATCTTTTAACACTATGGATCTTATTAATCGCATAAAGTGTGTAGCAGGAAATACTTCAGCAATGTACTGAGCTGCTAATGGCATGGCTTCGTAAGGAAACATAAAGCCTGATAATAAAATAGAGGGCAATAATATGAATATGGTCAATTGCGTTGATTGAAGCTGATTAACGGTAATTGTCGATATGATTAATCCTAATACTAAACTGGCTGCTATGAACAGTAACGTAGCCAAACCAAGTTGAATTAAGCTGCCATTGATGGGCACAGAAAAAACCAAATGCCCTAATCCTAAAATGATGATGACTTGTAATAGTCCGATAAAAATATAAGGAAATATTTTTCCTATCATTAACTCGTATGTGCGCACAGGCGTTGTAATGAGCATTTCTAAATTTCCCCGTTCGCGCTCTCGTACAATGGCGGCAGAGGTAAACATGATCATGGTCATGGTTAGAATAATGCCCACTAATCCAGGCACAATATTAACAGCCGTGCGTTGCTCAGGATTGTAAAGCAGTGCGACTTCAAATGTGGGTGTGCTGCGGTTGGTGGGTTTGTTTAGAAGTTCTGATAACGGCATACTTCTTAGGCTTTTAATTGCACTGGCAATGACGGTATCGCTGCCATCAACTAACCATTGTGCAATGGGGCGGTCAGTTTGTTCATTGGTGCTGGGCGGGGTGGTAAACCCTAAGCTAGAGTGCCTGGCCACTCTTTGGCTTAAGTCAGGCGGTATGATTAATAGCGCTCGAATTTTTGAACTGGCCAGTGCAGATTTTGCCGATTGTAAATTATTATACTGTTGTTCAAATTTAACAATTTGAGTGGCTGTTACGGTTTGAATCAGTACCCGACTTAATCCAGTTTGGCTTTGGTCGTAAACGCCTACAGGAATGTCATGGACATGGGTATTGATAGCATAACCAAATAACATTAATTGAATCAGTGGAATCATAATGACCATGCCAAAGGTCATGCGGTCTCGTTTTAATTGGATCAGTTCTTTGCCAACAATAGCGGAGATTCGAGATATCATTTTCATTGTTGTCTCCCTTTTCCAGTACAGGTGACAAATACATCTTCTAGGCTGGGTCTTACAATGGCGCATTCATTACGGTCATTGATAAAGGGAAGTTTTGATAAATATAATATCGGGTCTTTGATCTCTTTTTTAATTAATACTCTTAGTCTTGCGCCCAATTGAGCAGCAGAAATAACGGCTGGTGTGTTAACTAATAATTTTTTTAAAGCACGAATGTCAGTAGCAGTTAAGTCAATCACATGAGCGTTCATATCTTTCATGAGTTGTTCTGGGCTGCCATCAGCGCGTTTTATCCCGTTTTCTAGAATGGCCAATTTGTGGCAACGTTCTGCTTCGTCCATGTAGTGAGTTGACACTAAAATAGTGGTGCCTTGATCGCGTAAATCAAATAGTTGCTCCCAAAACTCTCGACGATTTTCGGGGTCAACTGCAGATGTTGGCTCGTCTAAAAACAACAGTTTTGGCTGGTGAATAGTGGCACCCGCAAGGGCGAGCCTTTGTCGTTGGCCACCACTCATACTGCCTGCCAATTGTGTGGTTTTTTGTTCTAATTCAAAAATACTTAATAGTTGTTTAATACGTTGAGCTTGTTGGTGTTTATTTAATCCATAAATTTTGGCTAAGAATTGTAGATTTTCTTTAACGGTTAAATCGTCATAGAGCGAGAATTTTTGCGTCATATAGCCTATTTGGTTACGCAACGCTTCTGCTTCACCTGGGAGACTAAGCCCTAATACCTCAACCTCGCCAGAGGTGGGTTTTAATAGGCCGGTGAGTAATCGAATGGCAGTGGTTTTACCGCAACCATTTGGGCCTAAAAATCCATATATTTTTCCACGCTCAACTTCTAAATCTAAATGGTCAATGGCTTTTAGTTCACCAAAGTGCCGGGAGAGATTGCGTGCAGTAATGGCAAACTGGCTCATGGTAATTGTACTTGAGCAGGAACCCCATTGGGTAAATGCGCATATTCTTTGGGCAGTTGAACCTGAGCTAAATACATTAAGCCCGACCGATCTGTTTGGTTTAATGCATAATAAGGGGTAAAGGCCGGTTGATTAGATACCCAACGGACGGTACCGGTAATGGCACTGGGAACACCGTCTACAAAGACTGGTAATTCTAAACCAATATGAATATTCACGCGCTTTGGTTCGGGGACATATAAACGAACAAATGGAGCTGTGCCTGCCAATATCACGGCCACTGGACTGCCTATAATAACGCGTTCGCCTAAATTCCAAGGTAGGTTATCTAGTATTCCATCACGGGTGGCTTTGATGCTTAAGTTATCCAGTTTTTTATTTTCGCTGGCCAGAACCGCTTGAGCTGAATGTAAAGAAGCTTCTGCCATTTGTAGATCTTCAATTCGTGTGCCGTTGGTGAGCTGTTGAAGGTTTTTATTAAGTGCATCTAGGCTGGCTCTTTTTTTATCTCTTAATGCTAATGCTTTATTTAAATTTGCATCACTTGTTAGTTGGTCTTTTGATAAATTTACTTCACGTTGATAGGCGGCTTCTAATTCTTGTAAATCGGCTTTCTCACCTCTGACTTTTGCAGTAGCAGCAGACACTTCTTCTGGCCTTGCTCCGTGGCGTAATTTTTCAAGGTTGGCTTGCGCAAGTTCAACACCCGCCTTGGCTTTATTTACTTGTGCTTGTTGTAATGTGTCATCAAATTGAACCAGTAGTGTGCCCTTAGTAACGACACTGCCTGCATTTACGGGCAGAGCGGTGATGACTTCATTGGTTGTGGCGGTATGAGCAATACGCTCACGTTCGAGTGTCCCCAATACTAAATTTGAATCTTGTGTGTCACAACCAACTAATAGACCGCTTGTTACCATCAGAGTAAATAGAGCTGGGAGCATGAGGTTTGAATCAATGAAGCGAGTCATAAATTATCCAGTGTTCCGTCTTAAAAATGAGTAAAGATTTATCTCAGTGTTACAGATAAGCATAAAGATGGCTTGTACTGGATCATGGTAACGCGAAATAAAGCCAAAAACTGGGGTAATTGCCTAATTAAGGACGCCGCTATTGTCTTCGTTAAAAGCGAACTTTAGGCCCATGCCATCGGTGGTGTAGCGTACCACTTTCATGGTTACAATAGGTGCTTGCATAGGCAGCCTTATCATTTGAACCGAGACCTTTTCACCCAATTCGGGCGGGGTAATGTCCCCTTTTAATATAAAAACACCGCCATCAGATATGTCACCCGAGTCTAGCAGTACACTGCCTACAGAAGGATGTGTGAATTTAACCTTGGCCTTAACTTTGGATCGCATATCTCTGCGGCGGTTATCGTTTGCATTGGATTAATTGATGAACGACAAGTCTTTAAAATCAATGAGTTGATGGATATGAATAAGTATATTTTAAAGCCACTATTTAACTAATTCTCAGCGACTACTGAAAGTCTTATAAGCTTGTGCAAGGACGTATTATGCACTTTGTGCGTGTGATGTTAAGTTTCTCAGCGATACTTACGGGTTTTTAAGTCGTAGGGTGTATTAGTGCCGTTGGCCCATAATAGACCTTTATGAATTGGCATTCTTCTAGCTTGGTGAATGAGTTGGATGCTTGAAGGTGTATTACGCACTTTGTACTAATAACACACTACGCGTGATGTTAAGTTTCTCAGTGGTACGTACGGATTTGTAAGTCGTAGAGTGTATTAGGGCCGTTGGCCCGTAATACACAATAAATGTTCACTGTCATATCAATTTTAAAAAGCCATTGTTTCACCATTAAATAAGACAATCTCTTAGATGATGTGTTGGAACACTGATTTCCTGTAAAGAAGCTTAAACATGGTTGTGTAACCCTGATATTAATGATTGTATTCCATATTATTTATTTAGCCCTGCTAACACTTGTTAGCCATTTTTAAAGGCCATTCTATTTATGTTACACGTTAAGAATTTAAGTAAGACTCTCACATTAGCTGATCAAGCCCTGAATATTTTAGTAGACGTGAATCTAGACGTAAAAGCTGGTGAATCATTGGCTATTGTGGGAAAAAGTGGTTCGGGAAAATCCACTTTACTAAGTTTGTTGGCTGGATTAGATAAAGCCAGTGTTGGACAAATTTTAATCGGCGGCGAAGACCTTTCACAAATGGATGAAGATGGGCGTGCAGCGGTTCGAAAAAAACATGTGGGTTTTGTATTTCAAAACTTTCAATTACTGCCACATCTAACCGCATTGGATAATGTCATGCTGCCGTTAGAGTTGATGGGCAATACGAACGCCAGCGAAATCGCCAAAGAATGGCTTGATAAGGTCGGCCTGAAGGATCGTATCAATCATCAACCAAATCAATTGAGCGGTGGCGAGCAGCAGCGTGTTGCCATTGCCAGAGCGTTTTGTTGTGAACCCGATTTACTGTTTGCCGATGAGCCAACTGGGAATTTAGATGAGCACACAGGTTTAACCATCGAAAACTTATTGTTCACATTAAACAAAGAACTGGGCACTACCTTAATATTAGTTACTCATGATGAACAGCTTGCCAAAAAGTGTCAGCGTCAAGTTCATCTTGAAGATGGTGTGTTAACAGAATCCACTTCGCAGACAGAGCAGGCCTAATTATGAACGGCATGCAGTTAATTATTTTATCGTTTAAACATTGGTTAAACGACTTACGATCAAATGAGAAGCGTTTGTTACTGCTGGCCACATTATTGGCAGCAGTGAGTATGTCGATGATCTCTTCGTTTGGAGATCGCCTTTCACGTACCATGCAATATCGCGCCAGTGAATTAATAGCAGGCGACTTAACCTTATTCAGTTCTCGTGAAGTGAATGGCGATTACTTGTCTCAGGCAAAAGCCATGGGGCTAAACACATCCAGTGCATTAGGCTTTTCAACCATGGCTTATGCCAACGAAAAGCTACAGCTAGTGCGTGTACGTTCGGTTGATGAACAATACCCTTTAAAAGGTTACAACCAGGTAGCTGATGGCTTTATGGGTGAAATAGATGGAAATGGTGAAGGTAAGGGAAAAGGCTATTTAGTTAAAGCATCACCCAAGCCAGGAATGGTTTGGGCTGAAGAGCGAGTGCTACAACGACTAGGTGTAAAGATAGGTGACACGGTTGAAATAGGTGATGGTGTCTTTACGGTTAAACGTGTTTTACAACAAGACGCGGATAGAAGTGGCAGTTTGTTTAGCCCGTTTGGTCGCTTATTAATGTCTAAATCAGATGTTCCACAAACGGGAGTGGTTAATCAAGGCAGTCGTATTTGGTATAAATATTATTTTACAGGGTCTGAAAAATCCATAAAAGGGTTTAGTAAATGGTTAAAGCCTAAATTAAACAAGGCTGAAAAATTGGGTGGCGTGGCGAGCAGTCAAAATAATGTGGGCAGTGCTTTAGAAAAAGCCCAGCAGTATTTGTCGTTGGCCAGTTTAATCAGTGTGCTATTGGCTGCTGTTGCAATTGCTTTATGCGCGCAACGTTACAGTGAGCGGCATTTTAATACAGCTGCATTATTACGTTGCTTAGGTGCAAGCAGTGTTCAAGTTCGCAATATTTTTATAATGAAATTATTTTATACCGCTATGGTAGGCGCTGTATTAGGTTCCATAATTGGATTTATATTACACTTTTGGTTATTAGAAATAGTTGCCGATGTACTGCCTAAAGATTTAATGCCTGCCACATTTTTACCTGTACTAATGAGTATGATCAGCGCAGCGGCCGTATTAATGTTGATTGCACTGGCGCCTATTCTAAACTTAAACAAGGTAAGTCCAGTGAGAGTATTGCGCCGCGAGCTTGCACCGCAATCGGTTAAAGCCAATTTATTTTTTGTGTTGGCAGTGGGTATTATGGTGGCATTAGCATACTTGTTAACCGATAGCATAAAACTTTCGGTGGTATTTGTAGTGGGACTGGCCATTTTATTGTTGATATACGGTTTGCTTTCAGCCGTATTGTTAAAAGGTTTGTCGAGTATTCGCTTTATGTTACCCAGCACATTAAAAATGGGGTTAATCCAGTTAAACCGCCATCAGTACTATGCGCGGTCTCAGGTAGCGGCTTTTGCCTTTATTTTTACGTCGGTGGCCTTGATCTGGATAGTAAGAGGTGACTTATTTGATAACTGGCAACAACAGGTGCCAGATGGTACGCCGAATCATTTTGCGATTAATATCTTGCCTGATAAAAAATACGATTTTGAACAAGCATTAAAAGATAAAGGATTACCCGCAAGCGAATTTTATCCCATGGTACGTGGTCGTTTAACCCATGTGAACGATGTAAACGTCAGTGAAATATTTAAAGAGGATGAAGGCCCTAACGCCCTTAGAAGAGAGCTAAACCTTACTTGGAGTTCAGTACTGCGTACAGACTCTAAAATAGTTGATGGGGAATGGTTTTTAAAGCCAGATGAAAAAATGGATACTCATGCTGTCAACGCCATGCTTAAAGGGTCTGAAAAGATTAGCCAGAAAATGGTTGAAGAAAATGGGTACGCAAATAACGGTATTTCACTAGAGCATCGTTTAGCAGATGAGTTAAACGTAGGTGTCGGAGACAGAATCACCTTTAATATTGCGGGAACGCCCTTAGTTACCACCATTAAAAGCATTCGTGATGTTAAGTGGGGGAATTTTGAACCAAACTTTTATGTGGTGTTTGAAGATGGTGTGATTAATGATTTTCATCATACTTACATTAATAGTTTTTATTTACCCGTCACAGAAGGGCAGTGGTTGATTGAGTTAAATCAAACATTTAAAGCCATTACTGTGATTGAAATTGATCAAATACTAAAACAGGTTCGGGATATACTGAGTCAAACCAGTATGGCCGTAGAAGCTATTTTGGCATTGGTATTGGTGTGCGCCATGGTTTTAATGTTTGCTACTTTATTAAGCACATTAAGCTTGCGAAAGCATGAAGCGGCCTTGTATCGAACCTTTGGTGCCAGTGAGTCTGTGATTCGATCTCGTATACGCAGTGAATACATTACATTATCTTTAGTTGCTAGCTTGTTGGCACTGGTGTCGTTTGAAAGTATCAGTTTTGCTTTGTATTACTTTGTTTTTAAAGTGAGTTGGATGCCACATTTAAGTTTGTGGGTGGCAATACCTATATTGGCTTTATGCAGTATTTTATTCAGTGGATACTTTGCTAATAGAGATGTTTTAAAAGCATCACCAAGACAGCTTTTACAAGAAGTGAATTAAGGCGTTATTATAATGAGTACAGTGAATTATTTACCTTGTATAGAAATTGAACCCACTAAGAATGGTGAAGCAATAAAAGCCAATGCTGCGATTATTTGGCTGCATGGCTTGGGTGCCAGTGGCGATGATTTTGCACCCATTGTGCCACAATTAAAATTAGACGATTCGTTAGCGATTCGGTTTATATTTCCGCACGCTCCAACACGCCCTATTACAATTAATGGCGGTATGGCTATGCCTGCCTGGTACGATTTTGTG
Source organism: Bermanella sp. (assembly GCA_034112345.1). Taxonomy (GTDB): domain Bacteria; phylum Pseudomonadota; class Gammaproteobacteria; order Pseudomonadales; family Oceanobacteraceae; genus Bermanella. Next base: position 14,926 of record JAWUVN010000036.1, read on the forward strand.
ATTAATGGCGTTGATCGTGAAGTGAATAAAAATGATTTAGACCAAACCACTCAAAGCATTATGGATTTGATTCAGCGAGAGCTGGATAGGGGGGTGAGCAGTGATCATATTATTATCGCGGGCTTTTCACAGGGTGGAGCCATTGCGTATCAGGTGGCTATGAAGTGGCAAACAGATACGAATGGCCCGCTGGCAGGGCTAATGGCCATGAGCACCTATATAGCGGATGAATCGGTTGTAATAAATAGCCAGATGCCTAAAGCATTTCCCATTCATATTTATCATGGTGATCAGGACCAAGTGGTACCAATTTCACTGGGTTTAAAAGCCAAAGAATTATTAGAGAATAATGGGTATACACCTGATTATAGTGAATATTCAATGGAGCACAGTGTGTGTGTTTCTCAGATTCGAGACATAGCGTATTTTATTGATCACTGTTTAAAAGCGTGATATCTACTTGTAGTGCTTAATGAAGATAACCGATGAAAAGGATAGGATATAAAAAGCGGCAGTGTGTGACTGCCGCTTATTTTTAATTAATCAATGACCTTCATATTGTCTATTTTATTTAATCCACAGCTGCCTGATTTTACATGTTCAGGGCAAAGCTTCTGGTTCTTTTCTTTAGAATCATCTTTTAGCATTCTTACTGATTTATAATCTCCCCAAAAGCAACTTGGGCAAGCACGTTTTTCATTTTTATTAGAAAGTTTTACCTCGCCTTCAGTTCTGTCATAAATTATTTCTGGTAGTAAGTCTTTCCATGTCATATTGCTTGTGTCAGGAATATCATAAGGGATTCCAGCGTGCCCCCAATCATGTTCTAGTAAATTATTCCAACCTACATGAAGTTTACTGCCTAGGATCACGCCATTGATGATGGTATCGTTTTCTCCATCGTAAACTAATCCGCCAGTCTCAGGGTTGGTTTGAAGCTTGCCGAATTTATCAGCAGCATTACGCAGTTTAGAGAATAGTGAAACATCACCAAATTCTTTTGCACACCATAATGCAAATATTTGAGCGATTTGATCTTCTTTGTGATTCATCGATAAACGAGCGGCTGCAAACGGGCCATACTCCAGTGTTAGATGTTCTTTGAAGGCCGGGTAAGTTTTTTGCATTTCCTCATGCTGAAATACATTCATAAATGAGAGAACCCATGCATTTGTATAGCCTTTTATTTGCGGCATAACAACGTCATGATTGGGGATGTATGCTCGATAAAATAGACCTGTTTCTTTGTCTCGCATTCGGTCCATAATGAAATCAATAGACCATTTTATTTCATTGTCGGTGTAGTTTGTGCCGTAAAGTTGATCGTAAATACGTAGGCTAAGCATGCCGATGACATTGCATTCGACAAACCATGCATTGGGTTCGCAGGTATTGCCTTCGTAGTAGCCTTGATGATGTAAATTCATCTCTTCTACAATTTGTTTGGTAAGCCAGGTTAATTCCTTGCTGTATCTTGTGTCGCCAGTACTGAGTTGAAATAGTGCATACATTAAATTCAAATGACCCTTGTACATGATATTTTGTACTGAAATTGGGTCAGGCCCAAAGCCTCTGTCTGTAAAGTCACGCCATACTTTTTTAGATTTCATTTTCCAAATCATATTATCCATGGTGACTCGGTATTGGCCTGCATTTTCTGGGTCAATGATCATGGCCGATGGCATGCCGTAAGCCGCGAATGAAATGGCGTACTTCCAAAACGGTTGGTATTCGGTATTCCAGCCTTTGAAGTCGTCACCACTTAGGCTAAGCCCAAGATATTCATCGATATTGGTTCTGAGCTGTCCAATTTCATCTTCTTGTAGTTCGCGTTCACCAATCGGGTCAAAATAACGATCGGCTGTGGGCATTCCCCATGGCCAGATTAAAATGAAAGCCACAATTAAGACGAGTAAAAAACTGATTAACAGCCATTTGATAGAAAGGTACTTAGATAGAAATGCTTTCACTTGTTAACCTTTTATAATTTTTATTGGTTATATTTTTATGATTATGACGTTAAACGATTTATCTATTTAAATAAAGTGCGAGCGGGCCATGAGGCCCCTTAGATAGAGTGATGTCGCATAGCGACCAATAGATTGGGTTGTAGCGGACTATATGAGGTAGGTTTATTGCACTGAAAGAGTGATGAGTTGAAAGTACTAGGGCTTTAAAGCTCGTATTCTAGATCAAGCATTAATCGCCGACTTAACCTAGAAAAAGAGACTGCCCACCAGGATGCGATTCTCTTTGATATTAAGAAATGTAGGCTGGGTTACGCTACGGTGAACGTATCGCTCACAACTAACCCATCCTACAGCGGTCTGCTTTCAATAAATATTTAGGCTGGGCTAGGTTCAGTGAGCTGAATTTCATTTTCCCATTTATCAATCAAAGGGAGACTGTTTACTTGCCAAGGATGAAATTCAGGCTCTGCAAAGGTTCTGAAGGGGGCTCTTAACTGAGTGATTAAACCAATATCACCATATAGAAACTGTTTAAATTCTTTTATCTCACTCCAACTTGGCATTTTTTTGTCTTGCCACATGAGTTTCAGAGTAAATACGAACATGCGCCAGAAGAAAATTTTAATGGCAAATTTCATCACCTTTTGCAGCAGTGCTCGATCACCTTCACATTCCATATATACATCAAATGCCACGGCTTTATGCTCAATCTCTTCAACGGAATGCCAGAACATTAATTGTCGTGCCGGTTCTTCTAGACCATCAAATACCTCTGGTTTTTCCAATAAGAACTCAGCCAATATTGCGGTTAAGTGTTCCATGCATACAGTAATAGCTAAGCGTGTTTTAGAGTTGAGTGTTTTAACTCGTTTTTCAATGATCTTACCCATCTTAATTTCTAGAGCTGGCGCGTCAAATCCTAATTCCTTCAGCGCCTGATTGATTTTTTTATGCTGGTGACTATGGTGGCCTTCCTGACCAATAAATCCTTTAACTTGTTTGGCCAAATCTGGGTTGGTTATTTTCTCACGGTAATTTCTAACTGATTCAATAAACTCAGACTCACCGGGAGGAAAGGTAGAAGATAAACCCGCTAAAAAACAGGTTTTAAGACTATTGCCATTAAAGAAATATTTATTTTTTATTCCTGAAAATGGGAACGTCATTATTCGCGGTGAGACGCTAAGGGATTGATGGTTGTTTAAAATGGTTTTACTGGCAGCAGGTGTGGTTTTAGCCTGTGATTCTGTATTCGGTTTTGAGATATTGGTTGGAGTCATATGAGCCTCTGATGCGTATGCGCATTCTTATCTGTTTTATAGGGTCACTAAAACGGGTACTGCTGAATTTTTAACGACTATATATTTACTATGGGTCAGCGGTGCTGAATCAGACAGGTGATTAGGGTTCAAGTTAATGGTGATTTGAGGTCACTTTGAGGGAAAGAGGAGGTTGAATTACTGGGATTGGCAGCGATAGGTTTTAGGCGTGATCCCTGTTTGAGTTTTAAATGACTTAGAAAAATTTGATGCATCACTGTAACCCGTGACATCAGCGATGGACTCAAGTGATTGATTAGAATGACGTAATAAGGCTTTGGCTTGGTTGATTTTGACTTGAGACTTGATGTGTTGGTAGGTTGTGTCTAATTCTTTTAAGCGACGCTGAAGGGTGCTGACAGACATATTGAGCTGTTTAGCCATGTTTTGTAGATTAATATTACTGGTGGGGCAATCATCTAATGCGTTATATATTTGTTGTACTAAGCCTTTTGGACTGATCTGCTTTAGTGTGGATTCACATTCGTGAGTCGCCATTTTTGCCAGTTCGCTATCTCCTTGCCGAAGAGAAAGCTGCATCCAGGGGTGTGGTATTCCTAGCTGAAAGAATGGTTTGTCAAATTCAATATTTAAGTTGCTGGGTAATTGTTCGGCAGTGAAGTTTTTGGGCCTTGGTCTTTGTAGGTGTAATACACATGCGTGTGAAATATCGTGATGCGACAGTAGTTCTTTAATGAGGTGGTCAATGTTAACTAAGGTTGATAAACCAGTATAAAATCGTATGTCTATTGTGTTTGATTTTTCATTAGTGGTATCTATTTCATCAAACCTAAGAAATGTAAATTGATTATCACTGTCAAAGTGAATCATGCGTGCGCTAGAACGAGTTTTAAAATATTGCTGCGTAAGTCGTGCCACGTCTTTTAATTGTTTACAGCCTTGAATGGCTAAGCCCAGCGCACCATGTGAAGACATGGGCATGCTTTTACCAAATTCGATGGCAGCTATAATAGGATCGGTGAAACCACGAAAAAGATTCGTGCTGATGATATTCATTGAGCATTCATCGACTTTCTTTGGTGGGTCTAATAAATAGTTAATGCCTTTATTGCTGTCTTTTAAAAGGTCTTTTACAGAGATGTGTTTATTAAGGGCAAAATCACGCATGCAGACAAGGTATTCGCCGGCCACAAAATTATTGGATTCGTCCTTTGTTCGTATGGTCATTTATATGACCTCTAATCACTGTAATTAATACACTCTAACAGTCGTATTTTGTAGGAGCAATGCACTTTATGACATATGACTGGGATCGATAAGACTAAATTAGCCACTCTTCAATACGATTAGAAATACCACTGTAAATGACTGAGCCTGTTAACAGGTTCAGGTAAGGTTAATTTGATAGTTTTTGCAGTATGCTTTGGCCATTGAATAGAATATATTAATGATAAAGATGTTCTAAAAATAATAAAAGAGAATCAATATGAACGCAGAATATCAAGATGTCATTATTATTGGTGCTGGTCTTTCTGGTATTGGTGCAGCATGCCATTTAACAAAAAAGTGCCCGAATAAAACCTATGCCATATTAGAAGGGCGCTCTAGCATGGGTGGTACATGGGATTTATTTAAGTATCCAGGTATTCGCAGTGATAGCGATATGTATACGCTGGGTTATAGTTTCAAACCTTGGACCGATCCACAATCTATTGCTGATGGTCCTTCTATCCTAAGATATATTAAAAAAACAGCCGAGCAATTCAATGTTAATTCGCACATTCGATACGATCATAAAGCCACAAAGATAGAATGGGACAGTACTACCGCATTATGGACCGTTCATATCAATGAGAATGGGCAATCAAAAATAATGACGTGTAATTTTTTAATGACTTGTACTGGGTATTACAATTATGAACATGGTTATACGCCTGACTTTAAAGGAAAAAATAACTTTACAGGGCAGTTTATTCATCCGCAGAAGTGGCCTGAAAATCTAGATGTTAAAAATAAAAAAGTTGTGGTAATTGGCAGTGGCGCAACGGCTGTTACCTTGGTGCCAGAGCTAGCAAAGGAAGCAAGCTTGGTTACTATGTTACAACGCAGTCCCACGTATGTGACGACGCTGCCAAAGAACGATATGTTTCTAGTATGGATGCGAAAAATCATGCCAGAGAATTGGGTGTATCGTTTTGCACGTACTCGTAATATTGGGTTAACCATCGCATTTTATAATTTCTGTCGTGCATTCCCAAATGTTGCTCGAAAATCTATGACAAAGATGGTGAGGAAGGAGCTACCAAAATCGTTTGATATGAAACACTTTACGCCCAAGTATGCGCCTTGGGATGAGCGAGTTTGTGTGGTACCAGATAGCGATATGTTTAAAGTGATCAGCGATGGAAAAGCTGACATTGTGACAGACAATATTGAAACACTTACCGAAACAGGCATTCAGTTAGCCTCGGGCGAATGCTTAGACGCAGACATAATTGTCAGTGCAACCGGATTAGAGATACAGATTATGGGCGGCATTGAAGTCAGTGTTGATGGCCAGCCGTATGATTTTTCTAGCAAAATGATATACCGAGGTATTTTATTCCAAGACCTGCCGAACCTAGGCATGGTTTTCGGTTATACCAATGCATCTTGGACACTAAAGGCTGATCTGGTGAGTGAGTACATGTGTCGTATGATCAATCATATGGATGCATCCAACACACAATATGCCGTTCCAGAAGACCATGAATCTATGGCGCGTATTCCGTTTATGGATATGAGTTCGGGCTACATTCAGCGAGCATTAAGTAAAGTGCCACAGCAAGGTGAAAAACTACCGTGGCGTTTATACCAAAATTATATGAAAGATATGATGATGCTTAGGTTTGGAAAATTAAATGATGGTGTATTAAGTTTCAAAACAAAAACAGAAGAGCCTGTTAGTGGTACTTCTGAAGGTAATAAAATGGCAAGCTAGCGCTTCGTCAGGATGAAGAGGCTGGTGTGAAAGTATGTGCTCACTTACTAGCGGGCTCTATAGAGTCAGGCTGGTATTCGGATTGATTGTAGTTGGGCTGTTAAGCGTAACTAGTCACAGGTTCGAGTAATATGGTGGGGCACTCAAATCTCTAGCGACTAACTCAGCCTATAAGATAGCCGGTATCAATGATTGCTTTTGATAACGGCTGGGTAAGGCTTTCAACAGAGTGTCATGACATATCAGTGCAGCTAAAGCTTGCAGTCAAATTCCCCTTTGTTGGCTCCACGCATTAAGATTTTACATTTAGTATTTAATATCCAAAGGCCACCACCACAGTTTAATCGTACATTTTCAAGGCCGTTAATGATAAAGCCTTCACAGCTGCGCCTTACGGCTTTTAAGTGATCGCCTTTACAGCTTATGGTTAACGAATCTGTCCCTGCTCGTAGAGCTTGGCAATTTTTCTCGATATCTACCAAGCTGAATTGATAGCCGGGTAGCTTACTGCTATTTATCTCTGCGGCTATTATATGGCCTGAAATAAGAGTACAAATTAACAAGGTGAATAACGCTTTCATAGTAATCTCCATGATGTTCAATTTGACTATAGACAATATCTGCCGAATTGCAGAGTTTTAACAAATTTGTTCACTTTTAGCCCTACTGAAGCAAATCAAGCCAATTCAAGGCTAAATCTGGCTTATGGGGTTGGGTTTCTGTAGAATATGCCCCCTTATTTTTGTTCATATCTAGGCTATTAATTGCAATAGACTAGGGAAATTCCTAATAGGAGCACTGAATGTCGAAGATCAACAAGATTGTTTTGGCTTACTCCGGTGGTTTGGATACCTCTGTAATCGCAAGATGGTTACAAGAAGAGTACCAAGCTGAAGTCGTTACCTTTACTGCTGACCTAGGTCAGGGTGAAGAAGTTGAACCAGCTCGCGCGAAAGCAGAAGCCATGGGCATCAAAGAGATCTACATTGACGACTTACGCGAAGAGTTTGCACGTGACTTCGTATTTCCTATGTTCCGTGCTAACGCCATATACGAAGGCGAGTACTACTTAGGTACGTCTATCGCTCGTCCGCTTATTGCTAAGCGCTTGATCGAAATTGCAAAAGAAACGGGCGCAGATGCCATTTCTCACGGCGCAACAGGTAAAGGCAACGACCAAGTACGTTTTGAGCTAGGTGCTTATGCTCTTATGCCTGGTGTTCAAGTGATTGCTCCTTGGCGCGAATGGGATTTGAACTCTCGTGAAAAATTGATGCAATACTGTGAGGATCACGGTATTCAAATTGAGAAGAAAAAAGGCAGCAAGTCTCCTTATTCAATGGACGCTAACTTGCTTCATATCTCTTACGAAGGCGACATTCTAGAAGATCCTTGGAATGAACCAGAAGAAGACATGTGGTTATGGACCGTTTCACCTGAAAACGCGCCAGATGAAGCAACTTACATCGAAATGGGCTACAAAAATGGTGACCCTGTTTCTATCGATGGCAAAGACATGTCAGCAGCTGAGATCATGGAATACCTAAACAAGGTAGCTGGCGCCAATGGTATTGGTCGTACCGATATTGTAGAAAACCGTTACGTAGGCATGAAAGCACGTGGCTGTTACGAAACTCCGGCTGGCTTTGTAATGCTTAAAGCTCACCGTGCAATTGAATCAATCACGCTAGATCGCGATGCGGCTCACCTTAAAGATGAAATGATGCCTCGTTACGCTGAGCTAATTTATAACGGTTACTGGTGGTCTCCTGAGCGTAAAATGCTGCAAGCGGCGATCGACGAAACTCAGACATACGTTAACGGTACAGTTAAACTTAAGCTATATAAAGGCAACATCACTGTTGTTGGCCGTAAGTCAGAAGATTCATTGTTTGACGAAAGCATTGCAACATTTGAAGACGATGAAGGCGCTTACGATCAGAAGGATGCAGCAGGCTTTATCAAGCTTCATGCTCTGCGTTTACGTACTGCTGCTAAAAAAGGCCGTGATTTACTTTAAGTCTTAAGGTATATCAGTATCCGATCAAGCCTAATCTTTTATGAGATTAGGCTTTTTTATGTGTATTCCCCCATGAAGTCGTTCAGCTGAACTAAGCTTATTACCACGTATGGTTAATTGATAGCTACTTGCATGAACACAGAACGTAAATACACCACTGACATTCGTGTTGACACAAGACAAGCCTTTCTGACCATAGCAAGGGCATTGGATTATGTGGGTATAGATGACGTGCATCATGCTCACAGAGTGGCTTATACCGCATACGAATGTGGTCAATTATTAAATTGGCCTCCCCTCAAGTTAGAAAAAACCTTTTATTCGGGCTTGCTACATGATTGTGGTGTGACATCCAGTAAAGAACATTTACGACTATTAGAGGGGATGATTCCAAGTAATGTAGATGAACACTGCGAGAGGGGGTTCAATGCACTAAACAAAAATGTCTTGTTATGTGCGTTTGCAAATATTGTTCGGTACCACCATACCCCGTGGGCAGAACTAAAAAACCTTGATCTAGACACTGAAACTAAAGACATTACGGCACTTATTCATTTGGCAGATAGGGTGGATTTCTTACGTGCGCGTTATGCTCATGAAACGCATCCTGAAGCTGTCACTCTGTATGAAGGCTTGATAGCCGAAAATATACTCAGTAAAAAAGATACACTCTTCCAGCCTGAATTTGCTGAAGCGATGGCACGGCTGGTAAATATTGATGGCTTTTGGTTTGCGATGGATTACGATCGAATCGAAGCCATAGGACTAGAATTCAATGCTTATAAACCTTTCAATAGCACATTAGAAATACATCAGATTACGGAGCTCGCTTCATTTTTAGCAAATATAGTGGATGCAAAAAGCCCGTTCACTTATCACCACTCACAAAAGGTGGCTAAGCTTTCAAAAATGCTAGCCATAGATGCAGGCTTGAGTGTAGATAACAGTGACATGGTGTACGTAGCAGGTTTGCTACATGATGTAGGGAAGCTGAAAACACCTGATGAAATACTCTATAAAAATGGGCCTTTAGAGGGTGTAGAGTTATCAATAATGAAAAGGCATTCAGTTGATACCTTGATTACCTTAGATCATTTTTTTCCAGATTCAAAGATAGGGCAATGGGCAGCTAATCATCACGAAAAGTTAGATGGCTCTGGATACCCATATCAACTGCAAGGTGAGCAGTTAGATATTGAATCGCGGATAATTGCTATTGCAGATATTTTTCAAGCTTTATCTCAAACGCGTCCGTATCGAGGGCAACTATCCTTTGAAGAAATTACTACAATTATGGACCCAATGGTAGAGGATGGAAAATTAGATAAAGATATTTATCAATTGATCCTGATAAAGCAGGACGAGTATTACCAGCTCTCATCAGAAGCATAGATAAAGCTATATAACGCAGACGCTTTAAATATTATGACTGATACTTCATTTAAAAACTTTTCATTCTTGATCTTAATAAAGCCTTTTAAAGGCTAACTCGAATATTACCATTAGAAAGCTACTTAAAATCCCCCAGTCTTTAAATTATATATTTTGTGATGACATACATCTAACTTTTAGATCAACGGGCATCGTAGATGAAAATAATAGATTTTTATATCAATTATAATTATTGTGTTTAGCATAATTGTGCTTGATTAATCACAGCTGGATATATTGATGAAGGACCCATTTGTCGGTATGGAATTAATCGATATACTTTAAGAACAAAATCTTTTTGATAGCTACTTCCTAATTAGCATAAGACATTTTGCGCACAAGGGTGCAATGTATATCCCTTTAGGTTATTACTAATAATTGATACGGTGCTATTCTTATATCAAGCCATATTTTACGTTTAAGGCCATAGTGTGACTAAAATCCCTTCTATTTACAGTGATAATCAACGCGATAGTAACGAGCAATTAGAGTTTGTTATTAACGCGGCTGGTGTGGGGGTGTGGGATTGGAATGTGAAAACAGGCGAATTAACATTTAATGATCGGTGGGCTGAAATTATTGGCTATACAGTTGAGGAATTACAGCCTGCACAGTTTGATACATGGTCTAAAAACCTTCATCCAGATGATTTTATTAAGACAGAACTGTTAAAAAAACATTTTGATAAAGAAGTAGAATTTTATAATATTGAAGCCAGAATGAGGCATAAGTTAGGGCATTATGTTTGGGTGTTGGCTTCAGGAAAGGTTGTTGAGAGGGATGAAAAAGGCAATCCAAAACGCATGATTGGTACGCATTTAGATGTGACAGATCGAAAGAATAATGAAGAACGTTTAACTGTAAGCAGTCAACTACTAAATGAATCTCAAAAGATCGCACGATTAGGGGGGTGGGAATTAGATTTATTAACAGGCTTGTTATATTGGACTGATGAAACCTATCATATTCATGATACTTGCCCTGAAGAATTTAACCCAAGCGTTGATGCTGGGGTGGATTATTTCTTACCAAAGTCTAAGGAGATTATATCTCAAGCACTGGATGATGCGCTTAATAAATGCATAGGATATGACTTAGAACTTGAAACCTTTACCACAAAGGGTAGAAAAATAGATGTACGAACCACATGCACCGTTACTGAGAAGGATGGTAAACCCATTCGACTAGCCGGAATTTTCCAAGACATAACCGAACAAAAATCTATTCAAAGAAAGTTAGAAAAAACAAATTTAAATTTGGAAAAAGCCAATTCAGCCCTAAGTTTTTCAGCACATTATGATGCGTTAACAGGATTGCCAAATCGTAATCTCTTAGCTGATCGCATGCAGCAAGCCATTTCAAAAAGTATCCGGAATAAAAAAATAGTGGCAGTCGCATTTATTGACCTGGATGGGTTCAAAACGATCAATGACAGTCATGGCCACAGCACGGGTGATGAATTTCTTAAGCAAGTGGGCGCCCAATTAAAGCAAGCATTACGTGAAGGGGATACATTGTCTCGTATTGGGGGAGATGAGTTTGTCGCCTTAATAGACGATCTTGATACCATCAGTGCGAGTGAAATAATTTTAACCAGAATGTTAGAGTCAGTGGCGACTACCTTACAAGTGAATAACGTTTTATTAAGCTTGTCTGCGAGTATCGGCGTTACCTATTATCCTCTAGACGGTAGCAATCCTGATCAATTAATCAGACATGCTGATCAAGCGATGTATGTTGCTAAGCAAAATGGTAAAAATCGTTATCATGTTTTTGACATTGAAAAAGATGTGGCAGTTAAACACCGAACTGAAGAGTTACGATTAATAGCTTTAGCATTAAAGAATGATGAGTTTGAACTGCATTATCAGCCAAAGGTAGATTTAAGAACAAATATTGTATTTGGAGTAGAAGCCTTAATTCGATGGAATCACCCTGAAAAGGGTGTGCTGGCACCGGCTTTATTTTTACCCGCTGTAGAGCATGATGTATTGGGTATTGAAATTGGTAACTGGGTTGTTAACGCCGCTTTGGCTCAGATTGAAAAATGGAATGAGCAAGGTTTCAACATTCCCATCAGTGTTAATATTAGCCCGATGCATTTACAGCGTTCACAATTTATTACTGAATTAAAGTCGATTCTTGGTCAGTACCCTGATTGTATTCATGAAAACCTTGAATTAGAAATTTTAGAGAGCAGTGCGTTAAAAGACATTGCATTGGTTTCTAAAGTGATTAAGGAGTGTAATCAGTTAGGCCTAAAATTTTCGATCGATGACTTTGGTGCTGGGTATTCGTCATTAATGTATCTTAAGCGGTTACCGGCCGAGTATTTGAAAATTGATCAGTCATTTGTACGAGACATGTTATTGGATGAGGATGATAAGGCTATTATTCAAGGCATCATTGAATTAGCAAAAGTATTTAATCTTAAGGTTATAGCAGAAGGCGTAGAAACCCCTGAGCATGGTAAACAACTATTATCGTTAGGCTGCTACCTGGCTCAAGGTTATGGCATAGCTAAGCCAATGCCAGTAAGTAAGGTCTTAGACTGGCTAGAAACTTGGGAGAACAATCCTTGCTTAGTTGACCGATCTGAATAGTCAGAATCAAGATTGGTTGCAACTATAAGTAGTATTAGAGGGGACAGCGATTACAGATCTAAATACTGGGAAATCATAAATGAATCCCCTTTGCCTTCTTCGTGTCCAAAGTAACTCACTGGTTCGCGTACATCATTTTCAACGCTGCCTACTTCACAATCCAAAGCGAATTTTTTTGCTAGATCATTAAATAAGTTGATTGGGAATTTAAGTTGAACGCTTTTTTTAACGGTTTGAGTGATGCCTAATTGCCAGTCTTCACAATCATCGCTACTGCAATCGTTAATGAGAGCCACATCTGCCACAGCATTGTCATCAACATAAGTCTGCAAGCTAGCCAAAATGTCAGGAAGGTTTTGTTTAAGCTTTTTCTCTTGGTTTTCTTCAAGGCGATCACTGGCGATTAAAACGTAGATTTGCATTGTAGTTACCAAAATATAAGGCTTTTTAGTTTCGAATGTTTACTAATTGATAATGAGTAAACAATGGATATGGTCTCCCCACCAGGACTCGAACCTGGAGCAGCCGCTTAGGAGGCGGCAGTTTTATCCGGTTAAACTATGGGGAGCCGATGAGTATTCTAACCTACCTTCAATAAAACTCAATAAAGTCAGGCACTTAATGCCTTATTTGGATTGAACTATTACTTGTTCTGGATATCAAATCCGTCTACTGTGATATTAATTCTATTTAGCCTACCCCTATAATTTAAAAACACGTAGGCACTTAGCTCTGATGAGAGAAAAGAGTCCGGATTATGCTTGATACCAAACCATTATTACTTGCCCGTGAGTTTCCTGCTATTAACCGCACAAATTTAGAAATTTTGCAGGTAAATTTAGGGTATTTGTGCAATTTAAGCTGCACTCATTGTCATGTAAATGCAGGGCCTCGGCGTACAGAGCTCATGGATAAAGAGACCATTAATACCGTATTAGATGTGATTAGAACGAGAGGGGTTAAAACGCTTGATTTAACCGGTGGCGCACCGGAAATGAATCCTCACTTTCGCTATCTGGTCGCAGAAGCTCGTAAGCTAGGGGTTGAGGTGATTGATCGCTGTAACATTACAATCCTATGTGAACCGGGATACGAAGATCTGGCTCAATTTCTGTTCGATCAACAAGTGAATGTGGTGGCATCTTTACCATGTTATACACAACAGAATGTAGATGCTCAACGAGGTAAGGGGGTATTTGACAGCAGTATTGAAGGACTGCTAAAGCTGAATGCACTGGGTTTTGGTAAAGGTAACTCACACTTACCTTTAAACCTAGTTTATAACCCCGGCGGGGCGTTTCTTCCTCCGTCACAGGCTTCCTTAAAAAGTGATTATAAAAAGCGCTTAAAAGAGGATTGGGATATTGAATTTGATGATTTGTACACCATAACCAATATGCCCATTAGTCGATTTGGCAGTATTTTGGTTTCAAAGGGCCAGTTTAATGATTATATGCAATTGTTAATTGATAGTTATCAGGCCAGTAACCTAGAAACAGTTATGTGTCGTAACACTGTTAGCGTTGATTACTTAGGTAATTTATACGATTGCGATTTTAATCAAATGCTTGAAATCCCTATTACTAAAAAGATTGCTGGTGAAGAAATTAAAGAGCCAGTGGGGCGTCATATTTCAGATTTATTAACCGATGATTTAGAAGGCAATGCTATTGAAGTAGCTGGGCATTGTTTTGGCTGTACTGCAGGTGCCGGTTCGTCATGTGGCGGTTCTTTATCTTAATGGTTTCATTGGCGGTTAATTAGGGTGAAAAATTTGAGGTTGGGTGCATGAATAATTTTAATCTCTCTATTATTGTGCCGGTTTATAACGAAGCTGAACACACAGAGAAACTGATACGCCGCCTGCGGTTATTAAATGATGGCTTGGTGGCCGACATTATTATTGTAGATGGTGGTAGCACTGATGGCACCGCAGAGAAACTGAGCCAGCAATTTAATGTTATTCAAAGCCAGAAGGGCCGAGCAAATCAAATGAATGCAGGGGCAAAATTGGCCACTGGAACTTGGCTGATGTTTGTTCATGCCGATACTGAAGTTGCGCCCAGCCATATTGAAGCCGCTGTATCGCAAGGTGCTATGCATAAATGGGGACGCTTTGATGTCAAACTCAGTGGCAGTAAATTTAGTTTTAGAGTGATTGAAACCTTCATTAATTTACGTTCAAAATTAACAGGGGTAGCAACTGGTGATCAGTGCATATTTGTTCGCAAGGCTGTGTTCGATGAGTTAGACGGTTTTACCAATATTCCTTTAATGGAAGACGTCGATCTTTCAAAGCGATTAAAAGCATGCGGAAAACCAGCATGTTTGAAAAAAGTAATCGTCACATCAAGCCGTCGATGGGAAGAGTACGGCACCCTGAATACGGTGTTGTTAATGTGGAAGTTGCGTTATTTATTTTGGCGCGGTGTTTCACCAGAAGAGTTAGCTAAGTTATACCGCTAAACAGTTCAATATCCTTTCTTATTTTTAATTTATAGATTTAATTGTATTTATGAAACTTGATTGCATAGTTATTCAATTTGCCCGTTTTCCTACATTGGGGGGGGTAAAAACACGTTTACACCCTGAATTAGGAAAAGAAGGGTGCTTAGCGTTGTACTTACAATTGCTAAAACATGTGCATGATCAAGTACAACAAAGTGATTTATTTCACGTCATTTCACTGGATGGCACCGGGAATCATCCATTGGTTAACAGCCTAATGGAAATGACTCCTATGATTTTACAGCAGGGAGGTGATCTTGGTGAGCGCATGTTTAACGCCATTGAATGGGGATTAACTAAAGCCAATAAAGTAATCATAATTGGAAGCGACTGTGCGGTGTTAAATCAAAGTCATTTAAATGCAGTGAAAGATGCACTTAATGACCACTCACATACTTTTATTCCGGCGGAAGATGGCGGTTATGTTTTAGTAGGAGCGACCGAATCTTACCGAGATATATTTGAAAATATCGAGTGGGGTATCAATACCGTTATGGAAAAAACTAAGCAAGCAATTGAATCAGGCAATAAAAAAGCGGCTTATTTACCGCTTCTATGGGATGTGGATAGGCCAGAGGATTATCATCGGTTGTTAGACTGTTACCCTAACTGGCCCGAGCTTAAAAAAATCTAGCCACTTTTTTCAGTTTCAGTGCTTTGTTCTTCAGGCTCTTTATTCTTTCCCTCTTTTTTATCGGCGGCAGCTTGTTGTTTACGCTGCTCTTCAAATTGCAACTTATTTACAAATTGCTCGATATAGCGCTGTTTCATACCGCTAAGAGGCTGAAAAGAAAACCCACAGAAGGTCATATCTTTTTCTTCATTATAAATGGCGTGCCGTGCATCTAGACCACAATCCATTGATTCGTCACCCACATGCAAAGTAGATTCATCAAAGTTACTAATGGTTTTAAGATCGTCACCTATTTTACCTTTAAAGTAAGCTTTAAAACCGGATCCTGAAATATCTTGTAGGCGGCCTTTAAAAGTCCGCTCGTCTTCACTTGAACGAAATACACAATGAACTGAATAGGTACGTGGCATCATGGCGCGATAGGCGTCACGGCGTTGTAGGTATAATAATTTTTCGGGAAACTTAGTAATGTATTCTTGATTGCTAGAGCGGTATTTAATGCCACCTTCAAGGTGAAGCGACACCATAATGCCACGAAAATCGGCAGTCAGTTCTAAACTCTTACCCGCTTTAAGCAGTTCGTTACCTGCCTCAGGAATAAGTTTATCAAAAGCAAAGGCTTTGGATTTTAAATCAACTTTTGTAATGGCGGTCGAAAACGCCTCGTCAACGCCATCAAAACGAGCAGTCAGTTTGGGCGCGTAACGTATTAACCGTTGAATCGCCCGATAAATTTCTTCAGGGCTGGTTAAATAATTTTCTTCTGTTTCTTGAGCCTGTTCCATGACATTTGTCTATATAGTTGTTTAATGAGGGAATGAGCGAGTTAATCTGAGCTGATGCTAAGCATCATGCTGATTAAACTAGGCTTCACCTAAAGTGTGGCGTTGACGGTTTCCTTTGTCAGAACCACTTTCATTATATAAGTTTGGCTGATTTTTGTTGCCATGCAAGATATTTAATAAAGCACGTGTTCGATTACGGCTGTGATGGATAACAATTCCGTTTTCTTCGTTCTGTTTAATGACCGCTTCAAACTCAGTTTTAAGCTCTCGCCACTGCGTGTGCAGTAGAGATGTTGGATCAGGAGTAAGGGTGTTAATTAAGGATTCAAAGCCTTGTTCGGACGATTCAAAACCATGCGCGGAAAGATAGTCCAAACGAATTTGAACTTGCTTTTTAAATCGAGCAAGCAAAGACTTCTTATGTTGAGCACTGCCTTCAACAGCATTAATGTCATTTTTCAATAAAGCATCCGATTCTTTACTAAGAACCGCTCTTAATTGGTCTAGGGTAGTTTGTTCTTTAGCAAGTAATGTTGCTAATTCATCTACCGTAGCATGAGACATAGTGCTTCCTTAATTTAGTTAAAATTGTACGTTAAATTGTAAGCTTAAAAGCTAGCCATTCAATTATTTCGTTCAATATTCAACGCTGTCATTTAATGACTTAATTCAATATTGAATCAAACTTGATCATTTTTCCCGCAATGCGCTCGTAATCAATTTTGTATTCATTATTGGCCAGTGCTCCCTTGATTCGTTCAACGGTAGCATTATCGATATCGGGCATTTTTGCCACTTCAGCTTCAATTTGCTGAATCGATTTGCTCTGAGGGCTTAATTTCACCTCAGCATTGGTGGCCTTAACGCTGTCGCCAGATTGACTCTGGCCACTGCTGCTAGTCTTTTCAGTACTGCGGGGTTGCCCGCCACCACCGACACCGGTGGTTAATTTGTTTATGTTCATTTTCTTTACCTTCCACGCAAATGAGAGTTTCTCATAGGCCTATAACGGCAGACATTCACTAGGCTTTAGCTTTTTCATTAATTATTTTAAAAATAATCCATAAAATATCAAAAATTGACTACCACAAGGCCAGAATCCACCACTCTGGCACGTACTATACGGTTTGAGCGAATATTCTTAACTCGTATTTGCTTGCCTTCACGACCGTCATTCATAGCTTCTCCGGGCATTTTGACACTCATTAGGCCTCTTTTAGCCATTATCACAACTCGATCCCCCTTATGTATGAGCAGGGCGGGTACAACTAGGTGACCATTTAAAACGGTTTCTCCAGAAAGGGCTCTTTTAGATTGTTTACCTATAACTAGGTCTTTCCTTAGAAAATAACCGCTTCTTAATTGGCTGATATTAATGTTTCTATACGCTAAATGATCAGCCCTTAAAGCAACACCACGTGATATGGGTTGATTTAATATCACGACTGACGTGATTAAATTAATGTTTATGGGCACATTTAATGCCCAGGACTTCTTACCTTTACAGCTCACTTTAATTTGGCTGCGACCCAGTGAAAGAGTGTCAGGGGCGGGAACATTTAATGCTTGAGTACATACTGCTAACGTTAATCGTGAATCTAATTGGTTGGTTTCAATCTTATATTCATATTTATCTAGGCCCATCTCTTTGGCCATCGTCACTATTTTTTCACCAATAGTTTCTTGTATGCTTTGGCTTACCTGGTCTAAACCAGTTTCAGCCGCCACAGCAAGTGAATTTGCCCATGCAAATAAAATCCCAATAAAAACCCTGTGATTAACCAAAATTTGTCCTATTCTCAAATAAGAAACAGTGCTGTCATGAAAATGGCGTTTTTAAATGCACTCACACCTTTATAGGCATAATGCAATTGATGTGCCGTTGAAAAAGAGTATACAAATGCCAAGCCATTGGTATTTGTAATCTGGAGTTGATTCATGGCAGGTATGTTAGATTCCATTGATCAGAGAACACAGCTTGTTGGTGCAAACCGACTTGAACTGTTGCTGTTCCGTTTAAATGGGCCACCGGTTTACGGTATTAACGTATTTAAAGTGAAAGAAGTGCTGCAGTGCCCACCTTTAAGCATTTTGCCTAAAAGTCATAGAGTGGTAATTGGTGTTGCACATATTCGGTCTGGCACCATACCCATTATTGATATGGGATTAGCAACTGGCAGTATTGCTGTGGGTGATCCTAAGTCTTGTTTTGTTATTATCACCGAATACAACGGAGCCACTCAGGGCTTTTTAGTCACAGGTGTAGAACGCATTGTGAATATGAACTGGGAAGAGATTCACCCGCCACCAAAGGGTACAGGTAAAGAACACTATTTAACCGCTGTAACAGAATTAGATAATCGAATCATTGAAATCATTGATGTTGAAAAAATATTATCTGAAGTTTCACCTATGGAAGAAACAATCAGCGAAGAGATACTTGAATCAGCAAGGCAAAATGCCACTGATGAAGCCCCTAGAGTATTGATTGCTGATGACTCTAAAATTGCACGTAAACAAGTGGTTAAATGCTTAGAAGCATTAGGTGTTGAAGTAACAGCAGTGTGTGATGGACGACAAGCATTAACACACTTACAAGAAATGGTTTCATCGGGAGTTAATCCAGCTGAATACTACTCAATGATGATATCTGATATTGAAATGCCTGAGATGGATGGATACACATTGACAACCGAAGTCAGAAGCGATCCAAAGATGAAGGATATGCACATCATATTACATACTTCATTAAGTGGTGTGTTTAATCAAAATATGGTTAAAAAAGTTGGAGCTGATGATTTTATTGCCAAATTCAATCCTGATGTTTTGGCATCTAAGGTCTCAGAACGAACAGCGGCCTTTAAGGCAGGTTCATAAATGTTGATGGAATTTAGTTTGATCCTTATGGATATAATAAATGGAAATTAGCAAGTCCGACTTTGTCATGTTTCGTGATTTCCTTGAGCGTGTTTGCGGAATATTACTAAGTGATAATAAGGAGTATCTAGTCGCCAGTCGATTACGAAACATAATGAAAGATAAAGAATTAACATCTTTATCTGCGCTTGTTAAAATAATTGAAAGTGACACGCGCTTAAGAGAACAAGTGATTGATGCCATGACCACTAACGAAACCCTTTGGTTTCGTGACTCCCACCCCTTTAAAATCCTTGAAGATAAATTATTACCTGAACTCACGGCTAAGCAGAGTAGCATTGATATCTGGTGTGCCGCTTCCTCTACTGGGCAAGAGCCTTACTCTATTAGTATGATTCTTGAAGAATACAAACGCAGTCATCCGGGTAAAATACGTTCTGAAAAAATAATGGCTACAGATATTTCAAGCAGCGCCCTAGAAATAGCCCGAGGAGGGTTATACGACCAATTAGCACTGGGTCGGGGTATGCCTAAAGATTTACTAGATCGCTATTTTAAAAGCACCGACGATGGCTGGCGAATAGACCCTGCTATTGCTAAGAAAGTGCAATATAGAATGTTAAACCTTTTAAACTCTTATACATTATTGGGTCAATACGATCTTGTATTTTGCCGTAACGTATTGATCTATTTTTCAAGTGAATTGAAAAAAGACATCTTAACTCGCATACATGGGCAGTTAAAACCCGGTGGCTATGTTTTATTAGGAGCCAGTGAAGCGCTAAGTGATCTTGGTGACTTGTACGAAATGGTGCAATGCAGCCCAGGCATTATTTACCGCAAAAAGTAGCGCTGGCTATACCTTCTTGATAAGGCCCGTTCTGGGCCGTACTTTCTTAAACAGTTATGTATTTAAAAACATCCCCACATCGTTTTTTATGATTCCGCTTTTCCCTTTAACGGCAAGTGTTGCCGCTTTAAAAATTCCTATTATCCCTCTAAGCCTTTGAAATATAAGGATATTTAATGTTGGCATAGTGGTTGCTCTATCTAAATTAAATAATTAATAGGTAGGTGTCACATGTCGGCATTAGGGTTTAAAAATTCGTTAGGTATTCACCCTCAGACTTTGCAACTTCGTGCATCTCGTGCAGAAGTATTAGCGAATAATTTAGCCAACAGTGACACGCCTAACTTCAAAGCACGAGATTTTGACTTTCAAGCCATGCTAGATGCAGAAAGCCGTCGTTCATTAAGTATGAATGTCACCAGCGAAAAACATCAGCGCGGTACAGTTGATACGGACTCTGATTTGTTATTTCGTAATCCTTATCAACCATCAATTGATGGCAATACAGTAGACAGTCAAATGGAGCAATCTTTTTATACTGAGAATGCACTTCGTTATAACTCATCCTTTCAGTTTTTAAACGGTAAGTTTAAAGGGTTGAAAGAAGCCATTTCTGGCCAATAATAAAAACTGGAGAATAAGTTATGTCACTAACTAATGTATTTAATATTGCCGGAACTGGAATGAATGCACAGTCCATTCGTTTGAATACCACGGCCAGTAACATAGCCAACGCTGAAACTGTGAGTTCAAGCATTGATGAAACTTACAAAGCTCGTAAGCCTTGGTTTCAGGTGCTTGAAAAGCAATGGGACGATGTAGATGGATTGAATCGTAAATTAGATGTGCGATCACAAATAGGCGACGGCGTAAAAATAGCGGGCATTGTAGAAAGTGATGCACCATTACAAAAACGATTTCAGCCACATCATCCAATGGCTGATGAAGAGGGTTATGTTTTATACCCTAACGTCAACATAGTTGAAGAAATGACTGACATGATGTCGTCTTCTAGAAGCTATCAAATGAATGTTGAAGTTATGAAAACGGCCAAGCAAATGTTGCAACGTACGCTCACATTGGGTCAGTAGGGGTTAAAAATGAAAAAAATATTTAAAAACGTAACCCTGAAAATAGGGAGCATTAAATAATGTCAGACATTACCGCTATCGGTACCACTCAAACGGCCTTGGATCAATATTCAGAAGCATCAAATTCTGAAGAGGCGAAGACGAATGAGTTAGGCCGCAACGAATTTATGGAGTTGTTGGTTGCTCAAATGAACAATCAAAACCCATTAGAACCGCAAGAAAATACTGAGTTTATCGCTCAACTTGCACAATTTAGCCAAGTTGAAGGCACAGAGACTTTAAACGCAACCGTATCTGATATGGCTGGAGACTTGCGATCAAGTCAAGCGCTTCAAGCGTCGTCAATGGTTGGGCAATCAGTGGTTGTGCCTGGTAATGAATATGGTTTTTTACAAAGTGGCGACTTGATTGCTGGTTATGCAGAAGTGCCCGCGACAACGGCCAATCTTTCCATACAAATTCAATCTCGAGCCGGTCAAACATTAGAAACGATTAGTTTAGGCCAGCACGACCAAGGGCCCGTGTCTTTTCGTTGGGACGGTGCAAATTTAGAGATGGATGGTGAGATAGTTGAGATAGATAGCAGTTTATTAAACCGACAAGAAGTATTAACGGATAGTGAAGGCAACCCTGTATTGGATGCCAATGGTGCCACTATCGCGTCACCCTACCCAGCAGGGGAATATAAATTTGTTGTATCAGCATCCATTGATGGAAGTAACGAGGGGCTGGATACGGCGATGAGTGGAAAAGTCGACAGTGTGACAATTGGTACTGGTTCATCTGTGACATTAAATTTAGCGGGCGGAACAAAAGCCGCACTGAGTGATGTAAAACAAATTTTAGAGTGACCAAATTTTAGAGCGACAGTCGCTATTTCAAATAGCACTAAAAAATGAATTTAAACCATATATAAATACTGGTAACAGTATTTAAAAAGAATTGATCAGAGGTAAATAGTTATGGCGTTTAATATAGGCTTAAGTGGTATTAGAGCTGCATCGGTCGACTTAGAAGTTACCGGTAACAACGTGGCCAATGCCAGTACAGTGGGTTTTAAAGAATCCCGAGCTGAATTTGCAGATGTGTATACATCTAGCATATTGGGCACAGGCACCAAGCCAGTGGGCAGTGGTGTGTTAGTGGATAACGTTAGGCAAGAATTTAGTCAAGGTAATATCAGCGGAACAGAAAACGCAGTAGATATGGCCATAGACGGCACCGGTTTTTTTGTACTCAATGATAACGGCACAGAATCTTACACTCGTGCAGGGTATTTTAGTTTAGATAAAGACGGTTTTGTGGTTACCAATAGCGGTGCACGTTTACAGGGATATGAAGCTAATGGAGATGGGGTTGTAAATGGCGTATTGGATGACTTGCAAATCATTATTGGCAACCAACCGCCTGCGCTGACATCAAGAATGTCATCCATATTAAATTTGGATGCGTCTGAGTTAGTGAAGCAAGAGTTGGGTCAAACCATGACCAGTGGCGGGTTAGCCATTGCAACACCGGATGCTGGGATTTCTGATAGCACCTCGAGTATTCACGCAACTACTGGGCAACCAACCACAGCTGGCACACAGGCGGCTTATACGTTTACTTTGGATATGCAGGGGTTAGCTGGGTTCACAGATGGAACCGCGGCAGACCCGGGTCCTTTTAGTATTGATGTTGATCCACTTGATGGAACAGGTGTTCAAACCATTACTGTACTAGCAGGTGACATCACCGTAAACGCTGCCAGTGGTGCAGACACATTAAATAGTACTATCAATACGCTGCAATCGGCATTTGATACAGCGTTTGGCAATAATGAATTTGAAATCAGCACCTCACCAGAGGTGACTGATCCAATTACAGTGGGCACGGTTTTGGTGATCGAGCGGGCAGGTTTTGATGCAACGGCCGGAATGGGCTTTTCAGCTTCAGCTTCTGATGCCGCATGGGATGCCGCATTTGGCGTCCCCGGTGCTGCAACACAAACAGTCGGTATCGCCGGTAATAGTTTATTTGTAGGTTCCACACCCATAACAGCCGATTTTACCAGTGTGCCTGGTACGTCTACGACTACGCGAACCACCTCTACACCGCCGTTAAATATGACCAGTTATGTGGCGGGTGATCATGCGCTTTTAACTTCAACGGTGCCTACTGGCTCAAATATTGGTGATTACAGTGGGGCTAATACGCTTGTATTTGATATTGAAGCAACCGATGTAGACGGCACCACTGTCACTCAAACCATTACTTTAAATAATACGATGACCGCAGTCGACCTTGCCAATGTCACCATTGATGAAGTGCAAACAGAAATAGCGGCGCAAGTTGCAGGTGGTGCATTGAATACATTGGTGGCAGTGGGCGGACCACCATTATCGATTACCGGTAGCATGGCGGATAACGGCGATACAGTGACCCTTGTTCCTGACAGTTCCAGTGTAACTTATGATTTAAGCAATTTAGGCTTTGCATCAACGAATAGAGCCTCTTCAGGTACCGCTGATATAGATGCGAATAACTCATTTGTGATACAAGTTATTGGACCGGCAGGTGCGGGGGAAGATTCAAACGTATACACATTGACAATTCCAGATAGTAATTACGCCACGTTAGATGATTTGGCGGCCGCCATGCAAACTGAAATAGATATACGCACAGGTGCTAATGGTCTGGCTGGTCGTGTAACGGTTGATGCAGTCGGCGGGCAACTTGTTTTTACAAATGAAGAGGTGGGAGCGGGTTACGAGATAGCCTTTACGGCATCGGGTGCCGCGCCAGAAGCACTTGCCGCCCTAGAATTAGATAATCCAACTGTATTTTTAGGCACAGATACGGTTGATCGCACGAATTCTTTCCGCCTTACATTGACGGTACCTGCTCCGGATGAAGATGGGCGTTCAGGCACCACCACCATTTCTTTGGATGAAGAATTTAGAAGTGTCCAGCAAGTAGCGGCATCCATTAACCGCCAAATAAGCTCGCTAGATTCAGATGCGTATATTGGCATACGCGCCGAAGCGTTAGAGATTGAGCCTAACGTGGTACCACCAGAATATAAATTGCAATTTGTGGCCACAGAAGAAGGCGAAGCATCTGTCATTTCAGTTTCCGATTTTCAAGCCATTGGTGCTGATATAACAGCGGAGGAGATGTACGGGTTAATCCAAATTGATGAAGACGATACCGCTTTATTAACACAGGGCATTGAAGGGGTGACCAATGAGTACCCTGCACAAAGTGTGTTGTTAACCGATCCAGATGGTAACGAAGTCACCATTGAAACAGATGAAGACGCTGAGGCAAATGAAATAGCCAGTATTTTCAATCGACAGGCGGGCATAACCGCATCGGCCTCTTCAACGGCGACCATATCGTTAAGCGGGTACAATAATCCCGGCAATAACATGACGATGTTTTTAAATGGCCAGGAGTTAGTCGCCACCAGTTTGACTGAAATAGCGGAAGAAATTAATGCGTATTCCGTCACTACGCTCCCAGGAACCTCAGCAGAAATAGATGCTGACACTGGAGATCTGACGATTAATAACAGCATTGGTCGAGATATTAAAATTCAAATAAGCTCACCGACTTCGACCGATAGTATTGTGGTCACTGGTTCATCAAATGCTGGGCCTGTGGTATTAGGCGGTACAGTTACCGCTGATACGGCCGCGGTAGTGGGTGGCAGTATTGATTTTGTATTAAACGAAGGTTACACATTAAGTAATCCACTTCCTTCTATTTCGGGTGTAATGGGTGCATTAGATGACTCAGAATTTTCCGATTACGTGATTAACAGTTTTGATCCCGATGACCAAAATACGTATAACCACGCGACTTCAACCACCATTTATGACAGCTTGGGGAATAGCCATGTTATGAGTCAGTTCTTTGTAAAAGAACCGTTGGATTCAAGTCGACCAAATGAAGAAAATTTATGGGCTATGTACATACAGATAGACGGTAACGATGTTGGTGATCCTGATGTGACCTTATCATTTCCTGAAAATTTAGAGCCTACTTCAGCCCGTTATGAATTATTTTTTAATTCAGACGGTACATTCGATATGGATGCTACCGGAGATTTGCACGTTACAAATTGGGACCCTGTTGATGAAGAAGGGGCTCCGACCGGTTCGCTTAAATCACTGAATGTATTAGAAGGCGGATTACCGTTAACTGAACCAGCCACTAACTCAAATTTTGAAATTGTATTAGATGGATCAACTCAATTTGGCAGTTCGTTCAGTGTCAGTGAAGTGAATCAAGATGGATACACCACGGGCCGATTAACAGGATTAGAAATCGATACTGATGGATTTATGTTTGCACGATTCACTAATGGTCAGGCTGAGGTACTGGGGCAAGTGGCTCTGGCGTCATTTAAAAACCCAGAAGGACTTGTAGCGTTAGGGGATACCGCATGGGGTGAATCGTTTGAATCCGGTGTCGCAACCGTAGGGTCGCCAAGGACAGGCTCGTTTGGTAATTTGATATCATCAGCGTTAGAGGATTCTAACGTGGATTTATCAGAAGAGCTGGTGGGTTTAATCATCGCACAGCGGAATTTCCAAGCCAGTGCAAAAACCATTGAAACATCAGATACCGTGACGCAAACCATTATTCAGCTTTAATGAATAAACGGAATATTGGTTAGAGTTTACTTGTAAGCGAATAAAAAATAGCTTCCCAGGAAGCGATCGCCTGCAAGTACGCTTCGGCCGAAAAAATATGCTTTGTATCAGTACAGGCCCATTGACCATTTAATAGGCGGCGCCTTGCCGCTTTACCAAAATTTGTAACCAGCACACAAACAATCTGTCTATATATTCCAGCTTAACCCTTATGATCAATGAGTTTTAAGCAGTTGGCATCTCCTTTGCAATTCATACTAATAATATAAATGAAATCAGAATTGCCGCTTTTTAGGAGGCTCATATGGATCGCGCACTCTACATCGCCATGTCAGGGGCCAAGCAAAATACCCTTGGCCAAGTCGCTGAATCAAATAATTTAGCCAATGTGTCTACCACAGGTTTTCGTCGTGACTTTGAACAAGCGCGATCAATGCCGGTGTTTGGTGATCATTACCCAACACGTGCATATGCATTAGAAGAACGCCCAGCCAGTGATTTTAATCCAGGCACATTAATTCACACAGGCCGAGATTTAGATTAGCCATTGAAAACCAAGGTTGGTTTGCTGTTCAAGATAGCAATGGAGAAGAAGCCTACACTCGCCGTGGCGATTTACGCGTTGACCAATTTGGGCGAATGATTAATGGAGACGGATTACAGTTAATGGGCACAGCGGGTCCAGTTGTGATTCCTCCATTTGAAAAAATGACAGTCTCTGGTAATGGCACCATTTCTATACAGGCAGCGGGTGATGAACCAGCCGTGGTCGCCGATATTGTGAATCTAAAATTAGTGAATCCAGATCTAAGTAATATGGAAAAAGGAGAGGATGGGTTGTTCAGGTTACGTGACCAGCAACTGGGAGATGTCCAACTAGCTGATCCAACTGTATTTGTTGAACAAGGTCATTTAGAACACAGTAATGTGAATGCGGTGCAATCATTAACACAAATTATGGCCTTGCATCGTCAATACGAAATGCAAGTAAAAATGATGGCCCCTGTGGATGAAAACGCACAAACAACGGCTCAGATTATGGATATTCAATAATGATAAGCATAACGAGTTTAATTAATTGTTTGACCAAAATGTTAATCGAAGAAATAAAATTTATTCAACATACAATACGTAATTCAAACAGTGTGAACATGTTGTACACATTGTTTGAGGGAGCATAATTATGCATGCAGCACTTTGGGTCGCTAAAACCGGGTTAAATGCACAAGACCACAGCTTAACCAGCATTTCAAATAACTTGGCAAACGTATCAACCACAGGTTTTAAAAAAGACCGTGCGGTATTTCAGGATTTGGTTTATCAAATTCAAAGACAGCCAGGCGCGTTATCAAGTCAAGACACTCGCTTGCCATCAGGCTTGCAACTGGGAACAGGGGTGAAAGTAGCAGGCACTCAAAAAATACATACAAGCGGTAGCCTACAAGAAACGTCTCAACCATTGGATTTGGCTGTAAATGGCCGAGGGTTCTTTCAAATAGCCATGCCAGATGGCACCACTGCATACACGCGTGATGGTACTTTTCATATGGACGCAGAAGGGCAGGTAGTTAACGCGGTTGGGTATTTATTAGAACCTAATATTACGATTCCAGATCAAACCAATACCCTTACTATTAGCCGTGACGGGATTGTGAGTGTGACTCAATTTGGCGAAACAAATCCAACTGAAATTGGTCAGATTGATGTGGTCGACTTTGTTAACCCAACCGGTCTACAAGCCATGGGTGGAAATTTATTTTTAGAAACGGCCAGTTCGGGCGCACCTCAAGTTGGTGTAGCTGGTGAAGCCGGTTACGGCTCTATAGAGCAAGGCATGTTAGAAAATTCAAACGTAGCGGTTGTAGAAGAGATGGTGCAAATGATCACTGTTCAGCGTGCTTACGAAATGAATTCTAAAGTGGTCAGCAGTGCCGATCAAATGCTTCAGTATCTGGCTCAAAATACTTAGTGAGTTGGTTTATGTTTTTATGTTTTTGAAAACAAATGAAATAACCAGATATACATAAAATATAGAGTGCATTAGAGCCAGTGGCGCGTAATGCATCGCATATCACCAGAAAAAAATGGGAAGGTGAGTGATGAAAAAATTATTAACAATACTCAGCGTTCTAAGTTTAACTGCATGCAGCTCAGTCATGCCAATGGACGAAAGACCTGATGACCCTGACTTTGCACCGGTACCTGCGCAATCGTTAAAGCCACCGGCTATATCAGATGGCTCGCTGTATCAAAATAATTATGCCATCTCATTGTACAGTGACCAACGAGCTAGGCGTATTGGTGATGTGATTACCGTTATGTTACAAGAGCAAACTAACGCGTCTAAATCTAATTCAGCATCAACCAGTAAAGACAGTGAGTTAACGATTACACCGACTAGCCTTTTTGGTGGTATACACCCAGCATTAGCATCATCATTAACTGGGGAACGTTCATTTTCAGGGCAAGGGGATACAGGCCAGAGCAACAGTTTAGATGGTCAAATTACCGTAACCATTAGTGCTATTTATCCCAATGGAATTTTAGAAATACGAGGAGAGAAATGGTTAAGTTTGAATCAAGGTGATGAATTCATTCGCGTAAGAGGTCTAGTACGCCCAGAAGACATTGGTTCAGATAACACCGTGCAATCTAGTAAGTTAGCCGATGCACGTATTAGTTATGGCGGCACAGGTTACATAGCCAGCGCCAGTAAACCAGGCTGGGTAACCCGATTCTTTAACAGTGAATGGTGGCCTTTTTAATAACTTAATCGGGCAGAGGCTACCCTCGTACGAGTTCACCCCGTGAGCGATAGTTAAAGCAAAAATTAAAGCAGGCAGCACACTTATCATTGGTGCTAGAGGTTACTTTCAGGCGACCAAACAATCGGGCAGAAACGGCCCTCGTCGGAGCTCACCCCGTGAGCGATAAATGAAGTAAAGAAATACGGAAGGATTTTTGCAGTAGGAATAGATTGCATAAAAAATTGGCAGATTATTGTCGTCAATCACCGGATTATAAAATGAAAATATGGATCACCATTTCGTTAATGCTGTTGTTTCAATCAGCCTATGTTCACGCTGAACGCATTAAAGACATTACAACTGTGGCAGGTGTGCGATCTAATCAATTAGTGGGCTATGGCCTAGTGGTTGGCCTAGATGGCACGGGTGATAAATCACCTTTTACCAACCAAACTTTCATTAACATGATGAATGAATTTGGCATTGCCATTCCTGCAGGAACTGACCCAAAATTAAAAAATATTGCAGCTGTCTCTATAACTGCAAACCTACCGCCTTTTGCAAAGCCGGGCCAAGCAATTGATATTACGGCATCAAGTATTGGTAATGCCAAGAGTTTACGTGGTGGCACATTATTGTTTGCACCATTACGAGGGGCTGATGGGCAAGTGTATGCCGTTGCTCAAGGTAATTTAGTAGTTGGTGGGTTTGGCGCAGACGGCGCAGACGGCTCAAAGATCACAGTTAACATTCCAAGTGTGGGCCGCATTCCTAATGGGGCGACAGTAGAGCGTGCAGTTGCAAATGGTTTTAGTAAGGGTGACAGCTTGGTTTTAAACTTAAACCGCCCTGATTTCACCACCGCTAAACGACTGTCAGACAGTATTAATCAACTTTTGGGCCCATCAACGGCGTATGCGGTTGATGCTACTTCAGTTAGAGTCAGTGCCCCCAGAGATCCCAGTCAACGGGTTTCATTTTTATCCATGGTTGAGAACCTAAGTGTGACGCAGGGCGAAGCAAGAGCCAAAGTGATTATAAACAGCCGAACCGGAACAATTGTTATTGGTAAGCATGTAAAAATATCCCCTGTAGCTGTTACACACGGTAGTTTAACGGTTACCGTGAAAGAAAATTTAGAGGTAAACCAGCCTGGTGCATTAGCAGGGGGGGAAACAGCGGTTATTCCAAAAACTGAAGTGAATATTGATGAAGAAGGTAACCCAATGTTTGTATTCGCACCGGGTGTATCTTTAGACGAAATAGTAAAAGCCGTTAACGAGGTAGGCGCAGCCCCTGGTGATTTAATGGCGATACTTGAAGCATTAAAGCAGGCGGGTGCATTAAATGCTGAGCTGATTGTTATTTAAGGATCAGGTTTATGGACCGCCCGCTATTTGTATCGTTTCATATTTGAATCACCCATTTACCGAAATGTACGTAATGCACGTAATAAGGCCGAGTTTTGGATAAACAGTCACTAATCACAAAGATACTTTCGTTAAGTGAGAGTATCTCAATGCTCGCAAAAAAGGAGAGCCTTGCGACCCTTAACCATAAGGTGGATCAAAGGCAGTTACTTATTGAAGCCTTATTTGAGCAATATTCAGGAGCGCTCAACGTCAGTGAAATACAGATGCTAAAAGCCATTCTTGTAGACACTAATCAGCTGATTAAAAAAATGGAATCAGCCAAGTTGAATAAGAGAAATCGCATTATTGAACATAAAAATAAAGGTAAACGCATCCATCTTTACACCTCAATTGCCAAGCAGAAATAACCCCGTATTCCAGTAAGACGTACACAATAAAGCATTAAGTATCGTGCAGATTTTTAGTTGCCGCTTTGACGAAAGATTGCCGTTCTGTATGAAAAAACATGAATATTTCATAAAAAATTCTCTGATCAAGCCAAAAACCTCCTATAAAGCCTATAAAACTTCATAATTTTAAACATGGCCTGTGCTTTGCAATATCTAAGTTATTAATGAATCCAACTAACATTGTCATTTCTAGAATAAAAGAGACTGCTAAAAGGGGCTGAATATGACTGCGATTAACAATACATTTAATTATAACGATCTAGCGTCTCTTAACTCTATTACACAGATGGGTCAAACGGACGAATCAGAAGCGCTAAAGCAAGTGTCTCGCCAATTTGAATCCATGTTTGTGACCATGATGTTAAAAAGCATGCGTGATGCCAATGCTGTATTTGAAGAAGACAATCCACTTAACTCTAACGAAAGCAAATTCTATCGCCAAATGTTTGATGATCAATTAGCGCTTTCTATGACCGAAGGCAGAGGCATTGGTCTAGCCGACAGTATTTATCGTCAGTTAATGGATCAGTTTGATATAGAGGGCAGTGATGATTCAGATAAACCTAATCAAGGCATTCCAATCAGTGAGTACCGTGGACCAAACCCATTCTCTAGTATGAAGCCGAATTTAGATTTACAGCCGTTTTCTATCGAGGAAATTTCCGAACCCATTAACATTCCTCAAAAAGATCTTGGAATACAAGTAAGCCCTGAAGTAATGAAGCGTATACACAATAGAAAGGATGCCGCCCAAGAAGTCATTAATGCGCCTAAAGCGACAAATGAGCCTTTATCCGTTATGCCGACTTTTATACGATCTGAATCAACTGTACCCACATCAGTGGACTCTTCTATTGAAAAGAAAGTTGTTAACCAAAGTTCAGTGAGTAAGCAAACAGGCTTTGAGACTCCAGAACAATTTGTGAAAACCCTTTGGCCAATCGCACAACAGGTGGGTAAAGAGATGGGGGTTGAGCCTAAGGCCATTATTTCACAAGCAGCATTAGAAACAGGCTGGGGAAAATACATTATTCACGAATCAAATGGCAAAAATAGCCATAATCTATTTGGAATAAAATCAGATAACCGCTGGAGCGGTGCAGCTGCAAATGTCAGTACACTTGAGTTTAGAAATGGCATTGCACAAAAAGAAATTGCGGCATTTAGGTCGTATGATTCGTATGAAGCCAGTTTAAAAGATTATTCAAAATTTGTTAAAAATAGCAGTCGATATGAAGAAGCGGTTAATAACGGTTCTAGTATTAAGGGCTACAGTGAAGGGTTGCAAGATGGTGGATATGCAACCGACCCAAATTATGCGAAAAAAATTCAACGAATAGCATCAGGAGAGATGTTAAATACCTTAATAGAAAAAAATACCACAGTGGCATCTCAAATCTCTGTAGGTAGGGGTTAATATGGCTGACATTCTTGGTATAGGTATATCTGGGTTAAAAGCTCATCAAACAGCGTTAGCGGTAACCGGTAACAACATATCTAATGTGGATACTGAAGGTTATAGCCGACAAGACGCGGTCATTACTAATAACAACCCTCAATTTCAGGGAGGGGTTTGGATCGGGTCTGGGGCTCAAGTAGAAGAAGTTCGTCGAATTTACGATGAGTTTCTAGTTGGCCAAATGCAAAAAGACACATCAACCTATAATTATTTTGAGGCATTATCCAGCAACGCAGGGCAAATTGATCAATTACTAGCGGACCCAAGTACGGGTATTCAGCCTGGTATAGAAGGCATGTTCGGATCATTTCAAGCGGCTATAGATGATCCAAGTTCCCTGCCTGCAAGACAAGTTGTGCTTAGTGAATCGCAAGGGTTGGTAGACCGATTTCATGCGATCAGTGATCAATTAAGTGATTCTAATGAAATAGTAAATGGTCAGTTGGGTGTGTATGCCACTCAAATATCGACACTGGCAGAATCAATATCTGAGTTAAATGAACAAATTACATTCGCTCAGTCATCAGCCAGTGGTAACTACCCAAATGATCTACTAGATAAACGAGACCTAGCCATTACACAGCTGTCTGAACTGATAACCATAGACGTAGTTGAGCAAGATGGTGACACACTGAACATTTTCATAGGCAGTGGTCAGGCATTAGTGGTAGGTAATGATTTCCATTCAATTACAACGCAACCCAGCGAAAATGACCCTACTCGAGATGCCGTTGTATATAAACAAAACGGTGTGGTGCAAGAGATCACGGATAGATTGTCGGGTGGTCAAATGGGCGGTTTATTGGAATACAGAAACACGGTATTAGACCCCGCGACGAATCAACTGGGTCGTGTGTCGTTGGCTTTACAAGCTGAAATTAATTCACAGCATCAGTTAGGCATTGATTTAAACGGTACTCAGGGCGGCTTATTTTTTACCGATGTAAATGATCCAGAAGTTGCCCAGCAACGGGTGATTGGAAATGCGGGAAATGAACAGCCAAATGATCGTGTTGTGGGTGTATATATCACCGATACAAATCAGTTAACAGACAGCGACTATAAGGTAGAATTTATAGGACCCAATGATTACACCTTTAAGGTGACTCGTGAAAAAGATGGTGAAGTATTATTTACGAGCTCTCTCAGTACAGAATTCCCTGAAAGTTTTGATATAGAAGGGTTTGATTTAACATTTGAAGGCGGCACTTATAAGCAAGGTGATGAATTTTATTTGCTACCTACTCGTGATGCGGCGTCAAATATTGAATTAGACATTCAAATACCGCAAGAGCTAGCCTTAGCGACAGCAGTTATGACTGACTTTGACGTGGGTAACCAAGGACAAGCCAATATTAGTTCTGGTGTTGTTTATGATATGGATACGGCAGCGTTTGAAGTACCCGGAGAGTTAACGCCGCCATTAATCATAAAATTTACCAGTGATAGTACCTACGATGTTTTAGATAACACTGACCCAGCTAATCCAGTTCCATTGTTTCCACCGATTATGAATCAAAACTTTGTTTCGGGCGTGGTAAATGATCTATTACCAAAGGATGAAGGTAAAACAGCCATTACTTCAGTTGGTGGATATTTGCCGACAGCTGCATCTTTCCAAGATTACGATGAAGTATTTGTCACACCCGGTAATGGTTTTTTTCCCGCACGATTAACCATAGAAGACCCAGATCTGATTAATGGTGGAACAAAAAGTAGGGGGGTTTTAACTATACCTGCAGAAACTCCTGCCAATGAAATAGCCGAAATTTTAAGCAGTCAAAACGGCATAACCGCATCAGCACGAACAGAAATTCAATTAACAAACTTCACAGATGATCCCGTTGGATTTTTGGATCAAGTGATGTATTTAAATGGGGTTGAGTTAACGGATGCATTACCAAGTGGTCAAGTGAAATATGACGATACTTACCCACTGGATGTCCCAAACCCTATAAATTCTGACTTTTTAGCAGACAGAATTAATGCAAATTTCGACTTTCAAGACATGGGCATCGTGGCAAAAAGTGATGGATCGACATTAACTATTACAGCGTTTAATGGCGAAGATCTATCCATTGAATTTCAAGGTGATCATGGAGACAGTATTTCGGTTTCGAATGGACAGAATATTTATATCAATCCCACAGGCGAGGCCCTTTCGGAACCTCTGAATAAATATGACGGCTATGACTTTACCGAAGGCGGTCCATTTACCTATGAGTTTGAAGTGCCAGGGCAGGGTTCGTTTAATATTGAGTTGACTGGGTCGTATGCCACTGGGGCCGATTTAATTACAGAAATAGAAGCTCAAATTAATAGTACTAACTTCTCTAACAATGGAACGGTAGTCGTCGATATTGATGAAAGAGGTAATATATTATTTCAAAATCAATTAGATATTAGCCCAAGCGGCACCAATGGCAGTGCCAAGTTAACAATGGGTGGTCAAGTTAAAGTCATTCTTGATGAAGGCATGGTGATTTCATCTCAGCCGCCTTTAAGCAATTTATTTGAAGAGTTTCCTGTTCAAGAGTCTGTGTATTTAGGTTATGAACTCACTATGGAT
The DNA here is from genome assembly GCA_034112345.1 of Bermanella sp. Taxonomy (GTDB): domain Bacteria; phylum Pseudomonadota; class Gammaproteobacteria; order Pseudomonadales; family Oceanobacteraceae; genus Bermanella. The sequence goes on from JAWUVN010000036.1 coordinate 49,192, forward strand.
GGCACGCCTAAAGAAGGCGATCTATTTTATGTAGACTTTAATGAGAACGCCGTCACCGATAACCGAAATGGTGCATTATTGGGTGCTGTGCAATCAAAAGAATTAATAGAAGATGAAATGAGCATCAGTGAAGCCTACGGAAAATCAGTAGAAGAAGTGGGTTCAATAACAGCACGGGCTCAAATAAATACCGAAAGCTCAGAAGTATTACTGGCCAACAGTACAAACAGTGTTAGTTCAGTTAGTGGTGTGAACCTTGATGAAGAAGCTGCCAATTTAATACGATTTGAGCAAGGATATAATGCATCCGCTCAAGTTATTTCAGTCGCACGAGACATATTTAGTACGTTAATTGGCATGTTTAGATAAAAATATTACACATAACCATATCTATGGCCGATTGAATAAAACACAACAAAGAATTTGAACCGAGGTGTCCCATGCGCATTTCAACGTTGCAACAACATAATACGGGTGTTCGCCAGTTACTTAATAACCAGGCGTCTACCGTAAACACACAGCAGCAAATTTCAACAGGTCGACGTGTCTTAACCCCATCAGACGATCCTGTTGCTTCTACGCGTATATTACAACTGCAGCAAGATATTAGTTTGCGTGAACAGTATATGGAAAACGTAACGGGTGCGACAAACCGATTGAATTTGGAGGAAGCCACACTATCGAGTGTAACGGATAATATTGCCAAGATTCGAGAACTCACCGTTTATGCTGGCAATGGTTCAATGACAGCAGAAGACCGCAGTTATGTCGCCGTGGAAATAGAGACTCGATTAGAAGCCCTGGTTGATTTAATGAATACAAAAGACGCCAGTAATACCTATATATTTGCTGGTTTTAAAGGAGAAACTGAACCATTTCAAACTCGCGCAGGCGGTGGAGTGAGTTATGAAGGAGATGATGGAGAGAGAATCTTAGAAATATCAAACAGTACAGATATACAAACGAATGATTCGGGTAAAAACTTGTTTGTAGATGTAAAAAGCATCCAAGATACATTCTTTACTGAAGATAATTCACGTAATACAGGAACGGGCTTTATCACCAATGGTTTTGTTTCTGACCAAGCAGCGTATTCAGAGTTTTACCCTGAAGACATGGTTATACAATTTAACCCTGATAGTTTTGTTACGCCAGCAGCCCCCAATTATTCAGTATTAACACGTTCAGAGAATAGAGCAATTGATGGCTTGGATGGTGTTGCATACACACCGGGCGAAGAATTAGTCGTTCAAGGGGCCAACTTTAAGATAGCAGGTGACCCAGAACCTGGGGATACGTTTATTGTGCGCAGTAGCCCTAAGCAATCAATGGTAGATACTATTGCGGGGCTGGTGGAAGGTTTGCGTTCGTTACAAGATACACCTGAAGATTCAGCGTCACTCAATGTATTGATAGAAAACTCACTATCAAATTTAGACTTTGCTCAAACTTCTGTATCAGAAGTGCAAAGTGAAATAGGGGGGCGATTAAATACGTTAGATAATATTGATAACTTGCATCAAGATGTAGACCTAATAAGCCAAGAAGTTTTAAGTCAATTACAAGATGTAGACTTTGCTGAAGCCGTAAGCCGATTGTCATTAGAATCCTTTTTACTAGAAGCAGCACAACAGAGCTTTACGCAGATAAATAGACTGTCATTATTCAATAGCCTGTAATAAAACCATATACTTCTATAATTGTTGGGTAAATTGGCTATATAAATCATAGATATTTTAAATATATGGCCTTGGTTCAATACTTGCTTTAACATAATAATAAAAAAAAATTGACGCTTTTGATTGATGACTTTAATAGCCATTTATTCAAAATGTAAAGTAATAGTAAGTTTGAGTTTCCATGTTAAATAATGACGTGTTATTACCTATAATTGGCAGAGATACCGGTCTTTTAAATGACGATATAGCCAATTATTCAGAGAGAATTAAATCAACCGTTTCTACATCTCGATTTCTTGTTTTGGGTGGCGCGGGCTCTATTGGACAAGAAGTTGTTAAGGCCATTTTTAAACATGATCCTCTTAAGTTGCATGTTGTTGATATTAGTGAAAATAGCTTGGTCGAGTTAGTTAGGGATATTAGAAGTGAATATGGCTATATAAAAGGTGAGTTTATAACATTAGCTTTGGATATCGGATCTTTAGAATATGATGGGTTTATTGATTCAGACGGTCAATATGATTATGTATTAAATCTATCTGCTTTAAAGCATGTTCGAAGCGAGAAAGATCCATTTACATTAAAGAGAATGATTAATGTAAATATTTTCAATACAGATAAAACCATTTTACAGTCTATTCAATCTGGTGTTAAAAAATACTTCTGTGTATCCACTGATAAAGCAGCTAATCCGGTGAATATGATGGGGGCATCAAAACGTATAATGGAAATGTTTATTATGCGTCGAAGTGAAAAAATTGATATATCTACCGCACGCTTTGCAAATGTTGCATTTTCTGATGGTTCTCTATTATATGGATTTCAAAAGCGTCTAGAAAAACAACAGCCAATTGTTGCTCCAGATGATATCAAGCGTTACTTTATTTCGCCAGAAGAGTCAGGTGAACTTTGTTTGCTTTCAGCATTATTTGGTGAAAATAGGGATGTTTTTTTTCCGAAAATTAAAAATGATTTTAAGCTGACTACGTTTTCGAATATAGCAATTAAATATTTGAAATATCAAGGTTATGAGCCATTTTTATGTGAATCAGAGGATGAAGCTAGGGAATTGATAAAAACAATGCCACCTAATGGTAAGTGGCCCTGTCTGTTTCAATCGAGTGATACTACAGGTGAAAAAGCATATGAAGAATTTTACACGGAAGACGAAACGTTGGATTTTGAGGCATTTAACAATGTAGGAATCATAAAAAATAGTCTTAATTATAATAATGATATTATTAATGATTTTGAAAAATCCATTCAATCTATGAAATCTAATAATAACTGGAATAAAGAATCAATTGTAAAATTATTTATAGAAACTATTCCTAATTTTACTCATGTAGAGATGGGTAAATCACTTGATAATAAAATGTAATCATTATGAATAATGAGCATACAAAATTCATAAATTTTGAACGGGATTTATATCAAACAAGCGATTATATACCATTGCATGCGCCTCAGTTTAATGGCAATGATATTGAATATGTAACTGACGCTATCAAAAGTACGTTTGTTTCAAGCGTAGGATCATATGTCGATGATTTTGAAGCTGAAATTCAAGAATATACTCAATCTAATGGTGCGGTTGCCATGGTCAATGGTACAGCTGCATTGAATATATCATTACATATGGCAGGTGTTCAAAAGGATGATTTTGTCATTACACAGGCTTTAACCTTTGTAGCGACATGCAATGCTATAGCGCATATTGGCGCTTCTCCAATATTTTTAGATGTTTCAATGCAAAGTCTTAGTTTATGTCCAAATTCTCTTGAAGTATTTCTTCAGGAAAATGCGATTTTAGATGAGCTTGGTTGTCTTCATAAGTTAACTCAACGTCGTATTCGAGCTGTATTACCGATGCATACATTTGGGCACCCTGCAAAACTGGATGAAATCAATGATATTTGCATAAAATGGAACTTGAAGTTAATAGAAGACGCCGCAGAAAGTTTAGGATCTAAATATAAAGGAAAGCATACTGGCACAATAGGCAACTTTTCCGCATAGAGTTTTAATGGAAATAAAATAATAACGACGGGTGGCGGCGGGATGGTTTTATGCCGTGATCCAAACGATGCTTATCGCATAAAGCACCTTAGTACTACGGCTAAGGTAGATCACCCTTATGAATTTTATCATGACGAGTTGGCATTTAATTACCGTATGCCAAATTTAAATGCAGCTTTAGGTTGTGCACAGCTGGAAGTGTTGCCTGCGTATCTCAAGATAAAACGAGTGTTAGCATCTACCTACCAGGAATATTTTAAAGATTCAGATTACCTCTTTGTAAGTGAACCAGAATATGCTGAGTCTAACTATTGGTTAAACGCGATAATATGTCCCGATAAAAAACTTCGAGATCAGTTTTTAGAAAGTACAAATTTATCGGGTGTTTCTACTAGACCTGTTTGGACGTTGATGCACCGTTTACCCATGTTTAAAGATTGTATTAGGGATGATCTGTCAGTATCAGAAAAATTAGAAAAAACGCTAGTCAACATACCCAGTTCACCAATCATAAAGTTGGATGATATCAATGGTTAAAGTAACCGTTTTTACAGGGACACGTGCCGAATATGGTTTATTATATTGGTTAATGAAAGATCTGAAGGCTGATCCTGAATGTGAATTAGATATTCTTATTTCAGGTTCTCATTTATCTCCTCAATTTGGTTATACAGTTAACCAAATTGAAGCAGATGGTTTTGAGGTAAGTGAGCGTGTTGAAATGCTGCTATCTTCCGATTCTGCTGTAGGCACTGCAAAAAGTATGGGTCTTGCTGTTATTGGGTACGCTGACTCGTTAATAAAATTAAATCCTGATGTGATTATTATTTTGGGGGATCGATATGAAGCACTTGCGGCAGCACAAACAGCTATGATTCTTCGTATCCCTATTGTACATCTGCATGGCGGAGAGATTACTGAAGGGGCTTATGACGATTCTATACGGCATGCGATTACAAAGCTCAGCTATCTTCATGGAACGTCAAGCGAAGAACACCGTCAGAGAGTTATTCAACTTGGAGAATCTCCAGATCGAGTCAGTGTTGTAGGAGCGATGGGGTTGGAATATATCAATCGTACACCATTAATGACAAAAAAAGATTTTTTAACGTCTATAAAATTTGATCTACATAAACCTTATTTTGTGGTGACATTTCATGCGGTGACATTGAGTGATAAATGTAACGTAGATGATTTTAAATCATTGCTTAATGCGTTGGATTCTTACCCTAACTATCAGGTTATTTTTACTTATCCTAATGCTGATGCAGGCGGTATGAGTCTCATTCCTATACTAGAAACGTATACGACCTTAAATTCAGAGAGGGTATATTCAATCACCTCTTTGGGCTTACATCGATATTTAAGCGCGGTGAAATATGCGGAAGCGGTTATTGGTAACTCTTCAAGTGGCATTATCGAAGCGCCTAACTTAGAAACGCCGACTGTGAATATAGGTATTCGCCAAAAAGGGCGTTCAGCTGCGAAAAGTGTCATAAACTGTGAACCGATTACCACGAATATTATAAAGGCAGTTGATATAGCCATTAGTAAGGAGCGGAAAAATGATTTTTTTGAAAGCCCTTACGGTGACGGTGATGCAAGTTTAAAAGTCATAAAGATGGTTAAGTCTTGTAAATTTGAATCAAGTAAATGCTTTTATGATTTAAAGGGTACACGATAGTATGGCTATGATAATTGCAGAAGCGGGTGTAAATCATAATGGTGATGAGGCTCTGGCATTAAAATTAATTGATGTCGCATATCATGCTGGGGCTGATATTGTAAAATTCCAAACCTTTAAAGCCAATAATTTAGTGGTAAAATCCGCAATGCAGGCCGAGTATCAAATAAAAAATACTGAAAGAAAAGAGTCTCAATTTGAAATGTTGAGTCGATTAGAGCTAAGTTTTGAAAGTCACCATAAGCTAGTTGATTACTGCAATAAATTGGGTCTTGAGTTTTTATCAACGGCATTTGACTCTGAGAGTTTAGCGTTTTTAGTTGGTGAATTAGGATTAAATCGCTTGAAAATCCCTTCAGGGGAGATCACTAACGCCCCATTGGTGTTGGAACATGCGAGAACAGGGTGTGATTTAATCGTATCGACAGGTATGGCATCACTTTCAGAAGTCGAAATGGTTTTAGGCGTTATTGCTTTTGGCTATTTATACGACAGTCAGACGACGCCAAGTATTGAATCTTTTGAACATGCCTTTGCATCAAGAGAAGGCCAAAAACTATTAAGCGAAAAAGTGACATTGCTACATTGCACTACCGAATACCCTGCGCCTTTTAACGAGATTAATCTTAGGGCTATGGATACTCTATCTTCAGCATTCAAGTTGCCTGTGGGTTATTCAGATCACAGTAAGGGCATTACTATTTCTATTGCCGCAGTTGCAAGAGGCGCGGTATTAATTGAAAAACATTTTACGCTAGATAATAAACTTCCGGGGCCAGACCATAAAGCATCTCTAGAACCTGATGAATTAACAGAAATGATAAAAGCGATAAAGAACACGGAAAATGCACTTGGTAACGGTATTAAAGTCCCTCAAAAATCTGAAATTAAAAATAAAAATGTTGCGCGAAAAAGTATCGTGGCAAACAGTAAAATTTTAAAAGGTGATACCTTTACCAAAGATAATATAACGATAAAACGACCTGGGTCAGGAATATCACCATTACAATATTGGGCAGTGATAGGGGAGGTGTCTAATAAGGCGTTTGAAGATGGGGATGAAATAAGTGTCTAAGCCCGTCATTGTTATTGGCGGCGGCGGTCATGCCGGCGTGATTATTAATATTCTTAAGAATGAAAAAAGAGAAGTACTGGCTTTTTCTTCTGTTAAGAAAGCACCCTGTCATACTGTGTTTAATAATATTCCTCAGTTAATGGATGATAAGGATGTTCTTGAATTTAATCCTGCTGATGTACTTTTAATTAATGGAATAGGACCAAATCCATATAGCAACTTAAGGCAAGTTATTTTTGATAAATTCAGTGACAATGGATATCAATTTGACAAGGTTATTTCATCATCGGCTTATGTTTCGTCATTTAGCTCATTAGGTCCGGGGGTTCAAATATTTCCTTGCGCCACTATTCAAACAGAGGTCGTACTGGCAGGACATGCGGTCATCAATACCGGTGCGATTATTGAACATAACTGTATTATTGGAGCCCGTTCTCATATTGCGCCTGGTGCCATTTTGTGTGGCCAAGTCAGTATCGGGAGCGATGTTTATATTGGGGCGGGCACTAAAATTATTCAAAATATTTCCATTGGCAGTGGTTCTATTATCGCAATGGGGGCTTCAGTGATACGCGATGTGCCGCCGAATAGTTTAGTTATTCCGGGTAAACCGATTGTTGAGATTGACCCCGTTGCAATATTGGAGCGAGAGCAATGAATTTAGCGGTAGTAGGAATGGGCAGTATTTCTGTAAGACACCGTAAAAATTTAAGACAGCTATATCCTAAGGCAAATATAGTCGCGATGCCTTCTCGTAATCGAGTGGTCGATATAGCGACAGTAGAGAACGCCGATGCAGTGGTTAATAATATAAACGAACTCATATCACTTTCACCCGACATGGTGATTTTAGCGTCTCCAGCCAATCTGCATGTTGAGCAAGCAATTAGGTTGGTTGAAAGTGGTATACCTGTATTGATCGAAAAACCTATTGGCTTAAACCTGGAACAGGTTAAAGCACTTGAGTCTAAGCTTACCCAGTACCCTGTTCCGGTTAATGTTGCTTACTGCCTTCGGTTTATGCCTTCGCTAGAGGCTGTCAAGCAAGCATTAGATCAACATAAATTAGGAAATATTTTAAATATTCATGTTGAAGTAGGGCAATTTCTGCCTGATTGGCGATCGGATAAAGATTACACAAAATCGGTATCATCAAATCTAACTTTAGGTGGAGGTGCGTTATTTGAACTGAGTCATGAGTTCGATTATTTACACTTTCTATTTGGAAACCTGAATCATCAATACAGCTATTTAAGGTGTTCTGGTGAATTAAAAATCGAAGTGGAGGATTTAGCCGATGTTATGTTAACCACAAAAAATGGAGCTCTGTGTTATGTTCACTTGGATTTTTTGCAAAAATCAGTGAAAAGGTTTTGTACTATTATCGGTTCGGAAGGGCGCTTAGAATGGGACTTGATAGAAAACAAAGTAAGTGTATTTTCTAAAGATAGAAAAACCATTTTATATTCCGATAAAAATTGGGATAAAAATAAAATGTATATATCCATGATCAATGATTTTATGAAAAACGGCGGACGTGCTTGCTCTCTACTTGAGGCAAAGTCGACATTGCAACTGTTACTTGAAATCAAAGCAAGTTCCAAATTGGTTTCAGTTTTATGAAGGTGTATGCATTTATATTTGCAAGGGGTGGCTCTAAAGGCTTACCTAGAAAAAATATTAAGCTTCTTGCAGGTAAGCCCTTGATAGCCTATGCAATAGAGTCTGCATTAGCGAGCCCATCTATCGATAATGTATTTGTATCCACAGATGATCGAGAAATTGAGCGAGTAGCTGTACAGTACGGTGCAGAAGTGATTATACGCCCCAAAGAGCTGGCCACAGATCAATCACCAGAATGGTTGTCTTGGCAGCATGCTATTAATTGGGTTGTGGCGAAATTTGGTGAATTTGATTGTTTTTTAAGTTTGCCTGCGACCAGTCCATTACGAGCTGTATGTGATATAGAGAATGCGGTAACGATATTATCGAATGGTGGCATTGATGTTTGTATTTCGATTACAAACTCAAGCCGTAGTCCTTATTTTAATATGGTTACAGAAGATAAAGATGGTTCGTATGCAATATGTCTGAGTAATAAAGACCGTATTACAAGGCGTCAAGATTCGCCCGAAGTTTACGATATAACGACGGTTGTATATGCCGCTAAACCTCAATTTATATTGAATCATGAAGGTATTTTTTCGGGGAGAGTAGGTGCCGTTAAAATACCTAAATATCGGGCTGTGGATATTGATGATATTTATGATTTTCATTTCGCAGAAACACTATTAGGTTTAAAAGATGAAACTGAATAATAAAAAGATACTGGTCGTTGGTGCCGGCGGTTTATTGGGTTCAGAAATTGTCGCTTCTGCATTAACATCTGGCGCTGAAGTAGTTGCAGCCGATATAAGCTTAACGTCCTTAGAATCTAAATTAAGCAGTTATGATAAAACTAATCTTAGCATGATCGAACTAGACATAAATAATCCAGGTTCTATGTTTGATTTTTTTAATACTGAGAAACATCTATCAGGAGTTGTTAATTCAGCTTACCCAAGAAACTCAGGTTATGGAATTGATTTTTTAGACGTTACATTAGATAGCTTCAATGAAAATATAGCATTGAACATAGGAGGCGCATTTTTATTAGCTCAACAATGTGCTAAATATTTTAAACGTCATAAAGAGTCATTTTCGCTAATTAATATTTCATCTATTTATGGTGTTGTAGCACCTAATTTTGAAATATACAAAAATACTGGAATGACAATGCCAGTAGAGTATGCAGCGATTAAATCGTCTATCCTTCACTTAAATAAATATGTCTCATCGTATATCCAAGACAGTAAATTTAGAGTGAACAGTGTTAGCCCTGGAGGCATTCTAGATGGCCAACCTAGTGAATTTTTAACAGCATATAAAAACAATACCCGTGGAAAAGGTATGCTGGATTGTGCGGATATAATGGGGTCGATTATTTTTTTACTGTCAGATCAGAGTCAGTACATCACTGGGCAAAATATTATTATCGATGATGGTTTTACTCTTTAGTGATATTAAGCGATTGATTTAAATTTAAGAATGTCGCTTTGAGCTTGCTTAAAATCATCCATTTTTCCGATGTCTAACCAATATTCATGTATAGGAAACATAGAAACGTTTCTATTTACATTAAATTGTCTTTCTATTAAATCTGGCATGTCTAAGGGTTTATTAACATCAATTTCCTTGAGAACACACGGTGAAATACAGTAAATACCGGCATTAATAAAATAGGTTTTTTTAGGCTTTTCAGTGATTTTCGTGATTAAATTTCCGGTGTGTTCTATAACGCCATAGGGAACTTGTACTTCATAATCTCTTACGGCCATGCTGATATCCGCTGTATTCTCGATATTGTAATCTAAAAATTCATCAAACTTAACTTGTGTTAATAAGTCACCATTCATCATTATGATTGGCTGCATTATTGCCTTATTAGGTAGTAATGCCAGGGCGCCGGCAGTCCCTAAAGGAAAGTCTTCACGTATATAGTGAATATTTATACCAAACTGGCTACCATCACCAAAATAGTTTTCTATTTGTTCATTCAAATAATGGGTTGAGATATAGAAATTATGAAAACCTGAGTTTATGAACTTTTCAATAATATTCTCAAGAATTGGTTTTTCACCGACTAATAACATAGGCTTTGGACAATTATTAGTTAGAGGTTTTAATCGCTTTCCAAACCCGCCGGCCATGATAAAGACTGTATTATCTCTTTTTTCTGTTCCTTTTTTTATACCCATTAAATCAACAACGTGTTGTTGTTGATCTAGTTTAGGAACGGCAGGTATACCGAATAGTCTTTTTAATTGAGTTGCTTTTATTTCTGAATCGCCTTCTACCAGAAATTTTGGTGAGCAATTCATGACATTTGATAGCGGGGTATTTATGGCTAAATGCTTTAGAAGTGCACGACGAATATCACCATCAGTTACTGTACCCAATAAAGTATGATCTTTTGACACAATAACGATTAATTTTACATCAACTTTATCAAGGCACTCAATTGCGTCTTGAATGCTATTGTCAGGAGATAGAAAATATTTATTTAACTGAGGATTAAACATCGTTGTCTACCTATTATTAGTATTAGGCGTAATACACAATTACTAATTAAGTTTATCGGTAATGCATGGATAAACTTTAGTTGATATTCTAATAAGTTATATGCACAGCGTTACTTATGAGCTTCGTATGCTTATTCTTTTATTGTCTTTTTTAATTGAGGGTCGTCCTCAATCAAGCCTCTTTCCTTGGTTAGAACTAGCATAAGGTCATCTGGTAATTTCTGAAGAAAGTCGATAAAGCGATCTCGCCATATTTTAATAACTTGCTCTTGTTTGTCGGGTTGGCATGCATAGACGATCGAATAGCCTGTTATCATGTAATGCCATAGCGTGCCTCTAATAAAGTAGGTGAGACTGCCATGGTCTTTATTGAAAGTTGTACTGGTATAATTTGAAATAGACCAGCACATGGCTGAGAGGCTGCTGCTATCTATTTTCATGCCTCTTAAGTTCTTAATAAGTAATAAGCAAAGGTTACTGATAATAGGGTGCAATTCAGATTGTAATTTTTTAGCGGTTTTTATGTTGGTGGGTCTGCAAAAATCAGAAAAAATCATTTTATTTTTTTGGTGAATTGCTTCAATATTTATTATTTCGTGCTCATCGATATGTTTCGTTTTCTCGATTATTAAGCCATTTGAGCAGTTGTATATGTTAAACTTATACTTGAGTTCATTGGACTTTATGCCCATATCTATTCGTCGTTTTGTTACAAAGTATAGATTTGTAGTTAAGCAGTCTCCAAAATACCCTTTTTCTTTGAAGTTGTTTTTCATGTTGTTAATATTGGCTTCTTTCAGTTTTTTATCATCTTCTGAATTCTTATCTTCGTCATTATATATGGCATGTTTACTGTGATGATTGTTCTCATCATAAAACCCAAAATCGGTTCCGAATAAAAATATTTCACTGGCCTGGTATTGAAAAGCGAATGAAAGTGCTGCATTCACACAGGTGGGAGTGGGCTCTATTAGTTTGTTAGGTATGTCTTCTATTAAATCGCCAATTGGCAATGAATCTTTAATAAAGGCATAACTCTCTTTGAATAAGCTAATTATATAGGGGGAACACTGGATAGCGCATATTAAGGTTATCTCGTTTAATACATTGTCTTTATTGGCTGATTTTAATGCATTGTAAACAGCGTAATCTGATTCTATTTCTATGTGAAAGTCGGGTTTTATGCCATTACGCAATAGCACTTGAAGTGACGTTCCAGCTGTTAAAAGTATGCATTTATCTCTGATTCTTTTTAATTGATCCATTCTTGAATCGAGCGATGGCCCACTACCACAAATAAAAACGGGTTTATCCCATTTGAATTTACTTTTACTCGGAATAAGTTTTATTTTATTGTTTATGTTGTGCAGTATGTGATTTAGTTGGTTCACCTCATCATCGTAAAATCCCCATAAGCTTACAAACATTTTTATATCGCTTATGGTTTTTCTTATGATGTCACCATATTTCCCATGTCTACCGTGGTTGTAATAAACAGTATTGTAAGGGAAATGTGGTGCTCTTTTTACAAGCTCATTCCAAAGACTTCCTTGTTCATTTTCCATGTTCTGATTGTTCAGCAATAGAAATGTGATGGATTTATTATGTTTGGGTGCTTGGATCTCATAGATGTATTCCCAGTCTGTAAAAAAACAGCTTAGCGCCAACAATTCAAAATCTGATTCCATTATTAATAAGTTTTGAATATCTGTTTTTTCTAGTAGTTCTGTTATATGTAAACCCAGTCCAATCCCCATTAAAATTAAAAAATCATATCTTTCACCTTGATGTATGACATTAGGGTAAACGGTTTCAGCGCTCTTATATAATTCTATAGCTGTTTCATTCAAATGTTTGTGGAAGAATCTTGGCGCACTGTATGCTCCAGGAGCCACGGCTGAAATATTAGTGGTTCGTTTATCACTTTGGTATATATTCTTGAATTCTGCTACCTCTACTTCTGCATATTTAATGGCATCGCCATTGTAGATAGAGGTATTTTTATAATGTAGATCAATCTTGCCATCATCAGATACGGTGATTTTACTGTGATCTGGTTTGATTGAACTGATCACTTTAAAGATACTGGGATTTTGTGTTTTGAAAAAATTTAGATTCTTCAAATATTGGTCTTCAAGTATCTTTGGAATTTTTTTCATACTGACACTATTCTGATTAATTAATTGCAGTGACCTAGATAAAGCAATTTTCTTGCCAGATATCATGAGGTATATAAATCGATTTTAGTATTCCATTATTGTATATAAAATATTTCTTAAGGTTTTCCTCTGTGTGCCGTTAACTCTCTTGTAAGTAAATTTCAGCCTCAAATAAGGCTGCATTAGATTAAGTGAGTGGAGAGCCAATATGCCTCAAATTATTAATACCAATATTGCGTCTTTGAACGCACAACGTAACCTAAACAAATCACAGGCGGCCAACCAAACGTCTCTGCAACGTTTATCTTCTGGTTTACGTATCAATAGCGCGAAGGATGATGCGGCGGGTCTTGCGATCTCGACTCGTTTTAACTCTCAAATTCGTGGGTTAAACGTCGCAGTACGTAACGCGGGGGATGGTATCTCTTTAGCACAAACGGCTGAAGGTGCGTTGGGTTCAATGAGCGATAACTTACAGCGTGTACGTGAACTAGCGGTACAGTCTGCTAACGCCACTAACTCAGATGTCGATCGCGACGCACTACAAGCGGAAGTATCTCAGTTGCTTTCTGAAGTATCTCGTACAGCAGAAGAAACTGACTTTAACGGTCGTAAATTACTAGATGGTTCATTTTCAGCAACCTTTCAGATTGGTGCTAATGCAGGCCAGACATTAGATATTTCTATCGCCGAATTAACGTCTGATAAATTGGGTGCTTCTGATGCCGTAGGGATCAGCTCTCAAGGCAATGCTGGTGCATTACAAAATGGTGATTTGATTATTAATGGTGTAGCAGTGCCACCATCTAAATCATCTGATGATGCTTATTCAACTGATAATGCTGCTGCCAGTGCGATTGCTAAAACGGAAGCGATTAACAGCGTGTATGACGAGACGGGTGTTAAAGCCGTTGTTAATGAAAATACCGTTGCTGGTAGTGAAATGATAGGTGCTGTTGCATCGGGCACATTAACGCTTAATGATGTCGATATCAGTATCACCACTGTAACGTCTACTTCTCAAACACGCGCTGGTGTAATTGAAGCGATTAATGCGGCTTCTGAACAAACGGGTGTAAGAGCCTATGACAGTGAGTCGGATACTGGCGGTGTAATGCTGGTCGCAGAAAATGGTCAAAATATTGAAATTGGTTTAGCGGGTCTTACCGCTTCAGCAACAGGTTTAGCAGAAGCTGCTACGTATGAAGGTAGTTTTACACTAGTTGCTGATGGCGATGTAGCTTCTGTTGAAATTAAAGGCGGTGACGGTACGGGTAATGGAGACTTGAGAAACTCAGGCCTAATTGCTGGTGATTATTCAACTACTCAGGCACAGCTTTCTACTGATGTTGTCACTAAAGTCGATGGTGTTGATCTTTCTACTAGCTTTACAGGTGCAGCAGGTGTCCCACTTTTAGGTGAGCAATTTGTCAGTGCCAGTGCGGGTGTAGCAGCCGATGCATTTAATATGGTAGCTTCTGGTGAAATTATTACTGTAACGGCTGGTGGGGAGAGTGTTGATATCAGTAGCGCAGCGACTGCGGCTGTTACAATCACTGCTTTAGGTGGCTTTGGTGCGGACTCACTGGCCGAAGCTTTAGATTCAATTGAAGGTATCGAAGCATCAGCCGAAACTAAAATGGTATTATCAGGCTTTGGCAGTGGTGGTGCTGCAACTTCGGGTTCGTTTGAATTCTATGATGCAGGATCAACTTCAGGTACGTTATTAGGTGCTATTACTTATAACAGTACCACTACAACAGAAGATTTAGCCGCATCTATTAACGCATTAGGCAGTACAAGTAATCTAGTTGCAGAATGGAACTCTGCAGCTTCTACTATTACTGTGACTGATGTAACCGGTAATACAATTAAAGCTTGGGCAACAGGTGCTGCAATTACAATTGATGTTGCAACAGTAACAGCTACAGGTGGTGTGTCTGCGGCTGCAACAGTTGACTCTACAGGTATTATTTCCGTTGGGTACATAAGCGAAACCAACATTACTGATGAAGAGCTTACTGAAATTTCAATTTCAACGAATTTCGCTGCCGGTGATGGTGCATCGACATACTCGTTGGGTAACGTATCTACTGTGTTTGCAACAGTGGCTTATAGTACTTCAGGCACGCCAGCAGCTGCTGGTGGTCACAACGCGGTTACAGCTACTGTGACGCCGTCTCTTGTTGGCTTGACTGACGGGGATATAACATTGAGCGGTGTGGGTATTCCAGCATCTGATTCATTGAGTGATACAGCTTCAGCAACCGTTGCAAGTGACGGTTCAAATATACAAACCAGTAACAAAGCAGCATCGGCTATATCGGTAGCTGCCGCTATTAATAGCGTGGCAGAAGAAACCGGTGTAACAGCAAGTATAAATGAAACTAAAGTTGTTGGTGGTGATGAAGATACGACCACTAGAGCTGAAGCTAGCTCATATACAGCAGGTGACTCAGGTAAGCTTTATATTAATGGCGTTGATATCGGTATTATCTCAGTTCAAGATGACGGCTCTGGCGGTACTGATATTGACGCGTCGCGTGCATCCGCAATTGACTCGATCAATGCAAAGTCGGGTCAGACAGGTGTAATGGCTGAAGATAATGGATCATCGATTACTTTAACTACTTTAGAGTCTGGAAATGGACGTAATATCTCAATAGCAATTGATAATGATGAGGCGAATAACCAAGGTACTGGACAAGGTTTTGGTGCAATATTTGGTTTGGATGCGAGCATTGATGGTATTGGTGAAGCTGATATCGGTTCTGCCACTACAGCGAATACAACAGGTACTCGTGGCTCTGCTTCTGAAGGTGCCACATATGAAACCACATACGGCACATTAACACTTGAGTCAGCTAAGCAGATCGAAGTAGGTGTATCAAGCGGTGGTAAAGATGAGCTAACTGCTATGGGCTTAACGGCTGGTACATATGGTGGTGGTGAAGATGGTCAGTTCTTAACTGAGATTGATATATCAACCTTTGAAGGTGCAACCGCTGCATTAACAGCCATTGATAACGCCATTGGTTCAATTGCGAGCCAACGTGCTGACTTGGGTGCGATTCAAAATCGTATGGAATCAACCGTAAGTAACCTTGCGATTACATCTGAAAACTTGAGTGCTGCGAACTCGCGAATTCAAGATGCGGATTTCGCGGCCGAAACAGCCGAGCTATCAAGAACTCAGGTACTGCAACAGGCAGGTATCTCGATCTTGTCTCAGGCTAACCAGGGTCCTCAGCAGGTTCTTTCTTTACTCGGATAAGTTAGTGGATAACAGCAAGAGAGAGGTTTCTCTCTTGTTGGCCGCTTAAGCGGCAAAACTAATTTTAAGAGAGGTGTATTATGAATGAATTAAACGCACAAAATGTTAGCCAGGTGGCTAAAGCGCTTTCTTCTGCACCTCAAGTTCAATCGCAAACGTCAAAAGCGGATGTGAAAGCCAAAGCGGCAGAGGTTTCAAGCGGCAAAGAATTGCCAAAACAAGAGACCAAGGATGCAAAAGAGGCTGAGAGCGTTGAGGTAAAAGAAGCGGTTTCAAGATTAAATGACTTTGCGCAAAAAACGCAAAGAGATTTAAACTTTCAAATAGACGAAGATAGCGGTAAAACTGTTATTAAAGTTTATGACCGAGAGTCGGAGAAGTTGGTTCGCCAAATCCCGAACGAGGAAGCGTTAGAAATGGCTAAAAGATTAAGCGCAGAAGAACCCAGTATGTTGTTTAGTGCACAGGTTTAATGGTTTAGTTTTTAAGTGATTAAATACAGTAAATATAAAACCGCAAAGTGAAAGCTTTGCGGTTTTTTCGGTTTTGGAATGTGCGTGTGTCAGTATTAAGTTGTTCGAGAGGGAGGTAATAGTCGGTGGTTACCAAAGGGTGATCAGGCAGTACGCAGTCCTTGTTCAGCGTTAAGTGTGGGCGTATTAGGTTAGAGGTGAAACAGAGTTAGTCTTGCTAGGGCGTGTTTTTTGGCGGTTTGGCAGGCTTCTTGTATATTCTTAATATCGTTAGTTAGGTGTTTGTTATATTCCATTTAACGCCTAACCTCTAATCATGGGTTTAATAGCTTAGAAAGCTAAAAAGGCAAGCTAAAGTATTGGCCGATTCTGCCGTTATAGGGGGTATCGGTTTTACTTTGTGTCATTTACACCGGAGGGCATTATGGCAGCAATTGAATCACTGGGCATCGGCTCTGATTTGTTAACCAGCGACTTGGTTGACAACATTATTAATGCGGATAAAGCTGTAGGTGAGTTGCGTTTAGGAACTCGCCAAAGTGTCATTGATGCTAAAATTTCAGCTTACGGTGAGATACAAAGTGCATTGTATGACTTCAGTGAAACAGTAGTTACACTCGCCGACCCTGATAATTCAGGTGCAACAACTGCATCATCTTCTGATGAAGCTATTCTGACAGCGACCGCTACAACATCAGCGCCAAGTGGGACCTATTCAGTTGAAGTACAGCGGATCGCTAAAGCGCATTCTTTAGTCTCTGAATCTTATGCATCGACTACTGAAGCAATCGGCACGGGTGAGCTCACATTTACATTTGGAACAACTACCTATACAAATACGGGTGGTTATGATTCGTTTACGACCAACCCTGATGCAAGCACAGCCGTCATTAAGATTGAAGAGGGTAATAACTCTTTAGAAGGTTTACGTGATGCCATTAACTACGCTGATTTTGGTATTAATGCCAGTATAGTATTTGACGGAGAGGGTTATGTTTTACAAATGACCAGTGCCGACACTGGTGAAGATATGAGCATGGAAATTGTCGCCACCGACGAAAATGGCGCGTTGGCCTCATCAGGTTTAAAGCATTTTGCATACAATAAAAACCAAGATACAGAAGGCAGTAACCTGACTCAGACTCAAGAAGGTCAGGATGCATTAATTAATGTTAATGGATTGCAAGTTACTCGATCATCAAATGAAGTGACTGAGTTAATTGATGGAGTGACATTAAACCTTCAGAGTGCGAATGTCGGAGAAGAGGTTTCGATTACCGTTGGTGCCGACATTACGGCAATCACAGAAAATATTCAAAGCATGATTGATGCCTATAATAGCTTTCAAGGTGTGTATCAAGAATTAACCGCTTTTGACGAAACAGAGTCAACCGGTAGCTTATTGTTGGGTGACAGCACTCTGCGTACTATAAATAATCAAATTAAAAGCATTTTGATAGGTACCGTTGAGGGAATATCGGGTACATCATTTAGGTCATTTAGTGAATTAGGAATATATACCGATCAAAATGATAGTTTTAATTTAGCATTTGATGCTACGTTATTTTTAGATGGCTTGAATGAAGACCGTGAAGCCGTAGCAGGGGTGTTTGCAACCCAGGGAACAACTTCAGATAGTAATATTCAGTTTATTAATAATTCAATAAACAGTCAGGCGGGTACATACGATGTTGTGATTTCCCAGTTGGCTACCCAAGGAGAATACGAAGGTGGATCTGTTGACTTATTGGATTTTTTAACATCGGTAGAAATTAATGATTCTAATGACAATTTCAGCATTAATTTAAATGGCCAAACGGCAGATATTAGCTTAACCCAAGGGAGTTACGATACAGGTGATGCGCTTGCAGCTGAAATACAGTTGCAAATTAACAGTGCAGAAAACTTTAGAAACTATGCTTATAGTGCATCTGTCACATACGATGAAAATTCTAAATCATTTGATATTACATCTAATAAATACGGTTCGGAATCACAGGTTTACATTACATCAGGCGATAATAATACCGCTAATACGTTGGGGTTTTCTAAATTAGGAGAAGGTGAGTTTAAGGGGGTGGGTTTAACCACATTGAATTCAGAACATTTTAATGGCTACGGCCCATCTACTTTACCTACATCTAGAGCGGTAGACGAAGAAACAGGCATTAATTTCTCAGCATCTAATGCCACGTTTGCTATTAGTTTAAATGGTGCTGCATCAGAAACCGTTACGGTTAATTTAAACGCAGGCGGAAGCGACCTAAATGGAGATAGTATTTATGGTGATCGCGACGATGTGTTACAGGCGATACAAACTGCGATAGATGCGACGGGATTAAACGGCAGTGTCATTGCCAGTTTTGATGAGAGTGAGAAACTAATTTTTACAAGTACAGCAGCGAGTGGCACCGATTCGATCGAAATAAC
The DNA here is from genome assembly GCA_034112345.1 of Bermanella sp. Lineage (GTDB taxonomy): Bacteria > Pseudomonadota > Gammaproteobacteria > Pseudomonadales > Oceanobacteraceae > Bermanella. Next base: position 68,106 of record JAWUVN010000036.1, read on the forward strand.
ATCGGTTGGTTCAAATACCAGTGATGT
>JAWUVN010000037.1:0-19180 GCA_034112345.1 Bermanella sp.
TACTGGATCTACTGGATCTACTGGATCTACTGGATCTACTGGATCGACTGGATCTACTGGATCTACTGGATCTACTGGATCAACTGGGTCAACTGGATCGACTGGGTCAACTGGCTTTGACACTTCATCATCAAAGCTTAATGTGCTGCCTAGATTTGGATAGGCCAATGCTAGCTCGGTATAAACACGGTTCTGTTTAGCTGGCAATATAGGTAAGCGCGTATTATTTTCAACATCTAACACCCAAATCCCGTATCTAGGATCAACGCCGTCTAAATTATCATCCGTCGCACAGTTTCTATAAACACCACCTTCCTGCTTAAGACACTTACTCCAACTTACCAACATACGGCTGCTGCCATCACGGTAAGGCCAAAAAGCACTGTACCAGCCAGATTGAGATGCTGTTGTTTGATCGGAGCTATCACCATTGCCAACCAGTATGGTCGGACTAACAAATTCATATACAGAATCAGATTCATCATTAAGCGAGCGGCTTTCCATTTCAGGGCCTCTTAACTCAACAATGTCACCGCCCATCAATGGGTTGTATTTGTTTTTCATAATGGCAAGCATGTAGCCATCAGCGCCTTGAATAACTTCATCCAGCTGCACGCCTTGATCCTTGGTAAAACTACTTGCATCAAATAATGTTTGTAAGTTCTGACCGTTAGGCGCCATGCGATGCATACTGAAAGTATCGTCTAAAGTAGACTCTCCGCTCAATGTACGGGCTGCATTACATTCTGTATCGCAATCATTTTCACTAAAACGCATAAAAGCCACATGGCCGTCTTTAAGGCTTGTGGCTTGAATATCACTTTCAGTTGTTTGGGTAACTTGCTCTAGATCATCCCCGTCACGGCTCATAACAAATAAAGCATTTGCCTGTTGTGTTCGATCAGATGAAAAAATAATGTCATTGTCATTGGTATACGCAGCACTGGTATCGTTACCTGCGTTAGCAATATCGTCATCGCTTAAAACTCGGCGTAAGGTTTTAGCCGAGAAATCATATTCGTATAAGTTCCAAGTATCCGACTGCAAGTTATTGTGCGCACTAAACACTAATAACTTACCATCGCTTGATACGCTCAAATCTTTCACATCGTACAAATTTTCACCAAACAACTGAGTTAGGATTTCAGTGTCATTGGCATCGGTACTAATTGCGTCGCGAATGTATAAACGGGCACCAGGATTAAACGTATCTGGGGTTAATAAATTAACCGCTAATTTGTCTTCTGTAGTATCAACATCACGAGCAACAAACGCAAAAGGTGTGCCTCCGGCAATCACATTTTCCTGGCCTGATTCTTCGCCAGTTTGTAGTTCTTCACCACAACCAACTAAAACCAAACTTAAGGCTACTACTAACGCTTTGTAATTCTTGATCAAACCCAGAGTGCTCATGAGCTTTTACTCCTAACTTCGCAATACAATGATTGTGGCAGCAACCGTGTATAAAAATCGGCATACGGTCACAGAAATGTTTCTAAGTATTAAGAATGAAGAGAGTAATGTTACAGAACGTGACCGAGTTCAAAATAAGAGTGAGAAGTGGCGAGAAAGTGAGCAGTCACTAAGGGGAAGTTTTAAGGCTTTATAAGGTGAGCCGCTCTTTTTACTGTATAAAATTTAACACACCGATAACTTAAAACACTAGGTAAAACCTACCTTTTTCTGACTATTTAACAACCAAAAAGCCATAACTGACTTCATTTTATAATGAAATTTAAGACATAAAAAAAACATAAAAAGAATGAGAATCGATTAATTAATACACAATACTTTCTTCATTAACCAACCTATAAATACCCAAGTAAACACCTAATATAACAAGCAAAAAAAAGGCGACAAAGGTATTTAAATTACCCTTAATCGCCAGTTCAAAAACTACCCTACTAACATAATAACAACATCGTTAACTTGGTAAAAATGTATAGGTATACTCCACTGCTGTGGCATTAGAATCCTCTTTCCCAAAGTTAATCTGTCCTATTTTGTCCAGTAGTTTTTTCTCTAGGCTTTTATCCCCAAGCTCACTGCTTTTCAATCGTAGCTTATCAATTGAACCGTCCGGTAAAATCACAAAACTAAAGATAAAGCGCCCTGCCAAATCAGGATTAACCCGCAAGGCTTTAGCATATTGTGCATACACAGCACCTTTATATCGCTCGATGGTGCGTCGAATACTCTGCATATCTCGCTTAGCATTTTTACTCGGGTCATAATTGTATTCAGCCGCACTTGGCAACTCAATAGTGGCAAGAGAACTCTCAACCTGACTTGAACTGTGATCAGCAAGAGTGGCACCCTTTGCATTCACCGTAATGTCACTGGCTTTTAAACCACCACTTGAGCTGTTCACGCTATTCTTGCCTAACATGGCCCGCGTACTTTTCTGTGTTTTACCAGACGTGGCTTCAAATACATTTTTATTTTGCATTTTACTCACATTCACCGAATTTCTTAATGCGCTCAATTGCTGTGATAAAGCCGCCATATTAGGTGCGCCATTCTTCGCGCCCGCTTTTGGTTTAGCATCGGGGCGTTTACTTTGTGTTTTTTGCTTTGGCGCCTCTTGAGGTGGCGGCGGAGGTGTAGGCTCAACCTTTGGTTGTTCTAAAATCACCTTGGCCACTACTTTTTCTTGTACCTCTTCTTCTCCTGATAGGCTTGGCAGCAATTGCATCACCAATAAAAAAACCATGATTGGAGCCACAACTTTTTTTATCAGCTTTTCAAATGCTGCTTGCTGCTCTTTTTGTTCATGCCAAGGTAACTCAAGGTCCAAGGCCAAATGATCAAGTGAGGGTCTATCCATTGACGCTGTCGTCATTGATTACCCCCAGTTTGAATATCTATCGCCCCTTGGACCACCTGGTTAACAGCCAAGGCTATATCCCTGAAGTTTTCTTGCGAGCAACTGGCCATCACACTTTTTAGCACTTCATAAGGCACCGACTGATCCCCCATAATCGTGACAGGTCGACCACCCTTGGCTTCAAACTCTGTTAACTCGCCCAGTCCGTTCGAGTATTTTTTCAAGAACTCTGTAATAGCTGGCACAGCTTTGCCTTTTGATTTCTCAAGCTCTGAAATGCTGACCACATCCTCATCTTTAATGCTGACAAAATCATCGCCAATCACAATAAGTAAATCGTTTTGAAATGATCCCTTTGCTTGCGAGTCCGGAAGCGTAATAAACGTTGCCTTCTCTATCTCTTGCGAATCACCACTGTTCATTAATAAGAAAAAAACCAATATGGTAAAAATATCCATTAAGGAAACAAGGTTTAATCCAGCCACTTTCTTATTGGTTTCGCGTCTATCTAATACTGATCCGTTAAGTGACATACCTATTTCCCCTTCTTAGTTTTACTGGCATCACCCAGTGAAATTTGAGGAAATAGTTCGATCTCAACTAAGCTTGCAGCGATAACTGTTTTGTACGACTTAACTGTATCCATAACAGAAATCAGTGTTTGATAAGGCAAATCACTGGCTGACAAAATCACGGCATCTTTTTTATCACTGACTTTATCTTTCACGCTGCGCAATACCTGGGTCAGCATATAAAAATCATGAGATTTCGTTTTTTGATCTTTCTTTTGAATCATCGGAATATCTTTCACTAAAGATCCTGCAGGAAAAAACACCTGCAACTTATCTTTGTGAATCACAACTTCTAATTGCGACTGACTTAAATCGGCTGCACTGCTGCCACCGCTTAATTCTGGAAGGTTAATTTCCATTACGGTAATTTTGGTAAACGTCATGCTCATTAATAGAACAGGAACCAGTACAATCATTAAATTCATGAAACTGGTTACATCTATATCCGCATCATCAGTGGCCTGACGTTTTATTTTAAAGCTCATAGCTAGGTACCTGCTTTTAAATTCAAATAACTCAAGCTTCTATTTATCAGACCTTGGGATACCGGCTTCAATAGCGCGATTTAGTGTCATAACATTTAAAAATTTAACACCTGCCATTTCAATACTGCCAATTATGGCACTGGTTCTATTGGTAAGAATGGCATGACTAATCAATAATGGAATCGCTGCAATCAAACCAAATGCAGTGGTGTTCATCGCAACCGATATTGAAAGAGAAAGTAATTTAGATTTTTCAGATGGATCCGCATTGGCTACCGCGCTAAACGCTGCAATCAAACCAATAATCGTACCCAAAAGCCCTAATAATGTTGCTACGTTTGCAAGCACTGCCAAATAACCTGTGCGCTCTTCTAATCGAGGCACGGCCTCCATCATCCCTTCGCTCATGGCCTGCTCAACATCAGCACGCTGTTTTGTCACACGCATCATATCCAAGCCACAACCGATCATTCTAGATACAGGGGCATCATTATCACGAGTGAACAATGTCATTTTTTCGTGATCATCTGTTCTTAATAGTGGTAAGAAATCATCAAATGCTTTTAAATTGCGGGCTTTCTCTCGATTAAGAAAACGCCAGCGCTCGATTGAAATAGCCACACCAATGGCCAATACAAGTAAGATGGGATATAGAAATAAACCACCATCTTGAAAAAACTTCACAATACTTGATAAAAAGTCCATTGAGCTTACCTTTAGTTCCACAGCACGCCAGCTGCTATAAAATTTAATTTTTGAGTATTTTTAATCAACCATGTCTTAAATGACTATGGTTTACCTTCAAGGTTTAATTCATCATAAATACGCATCGATCTCAGCATCACATCACGATCCACTGCATCTATATTTTTTTCGTATTTATCTTCCTGATTCTGTTCTAAGCCATCCGCGCTACTGTTAGGCCCCTGCCACGGCATAAAATAACTCACCGCTGGTTGTTCTTTGTCGCCAACAAAGTGGCTCTCTAATTTAATCGGCTCTTCTGCAACCACACTCAGCGAGATCAACAGACCCGATAGCATGAACAATGGATTATTTTTCATATTCATCCCCACTACTTAACCGCTGAACTATCTAATGTAGCCGTCTCAATTTTTTTAACAGCATCGAGTGACTTATCCACAATAAAGCTGGCTTGTATGCCAGTTCTTGATTGCACTTCATCAAACCAGGCTTGCGCTTGCTTGTTTTTATACCCAGTTAAATACAAGTACGATTCCATGTGCGCTTGTGCTTTTTCAGGCTGATTTAAATACACATCGTACAAAATACCTAAATTCAAATGTGCCTCTGGAAAGTCAGGCCATAAATCCAATGCAAAAGCTAACGTGTTTTGAGAAACATGAAATTCACCCATCATGCGCTGCACAGTCGCCAATGCGGTATAGGCATTAATATTATCTTCATTAATTGCGATGGCTTTTTTATAATGTGATTCAGCGATTTCAAACTGTTTTTCTTCAACCGCAATATCACCTAGCATCGCCCAAGGGCCAGATAAGGAATCGTCTTTGTGTGTAATCACGCCAAGTTTTTGCTTAGCCACGGATAACTGATTTTTACGCTTGGCTTTTTTGGCTTCAATAAACAACAGCACAGAACCTTTACTCACCTTACTGCGCGTTGAGAGATATGGATTCTCACTGGCTTCGTATGGCAGCTCATTGCCATCTTCTACTGTCTTTTTGGGAATGTATTGAGCCGTTGGCTTTAATGCCACTTTTTCTCCAACACCGGGTAGCTGCCCCTTACTTGCACAGCCACCTAACATCAAAACTGCAACTATACTGATTCCACTGATAAGTGTATTAACGAATTTCATCACCGTACCTCGCTACTTCTTCAACCTTACCAAAACGCTCTGGTGCAAGCATTTGCATCTTATCAAAACTTTGAGAGATCCATTCATTAAAATATCCATCCCAGCTTAGCTGGATATTGTTTTGATGAATGTCTGCAGCAAGTTCTGAGAACGGCTGCCCTTGTTGCACCATAATGTCTTTATACATTGCTATATCTGCGCTAGACATACCTTTTGGTACAGGTGCCGATTTCAATTCATTGCCAAACTGTGCATAAAGATCCGCGGTTTTAAAGGTAGCTTGAGTAACGAATTCTAAAATTCCATAACTGGCTGCCATTTCATAACGGGCCGTTGCATCTTTGATGTAATTATTTTTTCTATTCATACTGCTTTCTATTGGTAAACGTAATTTTCTACGTTCAAATTCCCAAGCAAAGTAGTCGCCGTATTTCGTATTTGCCCATGCGCCTAGGTAACGACTGCGTTCAGTGCGATCGCCCCCTCCTTTTTTATCCCCGTCAATCACTCTACGTAACCAAAAAAGATGACGACCATTATCTTTCTTTTTCAAATACAACTCAGCCAAATGAAAGCGCGCTTCCATTCTATTATCGAATGGTTTTTCATATTTATGGGCGTAATCACGGTAATACTCGATAGCGTTATCAGGGTTTCCAATTTTTTCTTGTAGCCCTGCTGAAATAAATAACGCTTCTTGTTTCACCTTGGCATCAGGATCGGTTTTAAATAACACGCCATAAGCCGCTGCTGCTTTTTTCCACTGCTTATCTTGCTCATATGCAAACGCCAGCTTACGAGGAAACTCTACCGCCAGTTTATGCTTAGGAAACTTACGTTTTAGCTCATTCAATTCTTTAATTGCTAAAGTCCACTGCTTATCATCTAACAATAAAGACACCGCATCATACTGCGCTAATACGCGAATATTCGATGTGGGTGCTAACGCCTTAAGGCTCAATAATTCTTTAATGGCCTGTTTAATCAGTAACTGGCTATTTTCAGCATCAGGCAAAGCCGCTTTCGCTTTTATCACTTCGGCCTTTCTATACACTGATGCTGCAATTTGATTACTGATATCAGTGTAATCTTTCGACTTTTTATTCACTAATTTACGCTGAGCCGTATAATTATTTTGAGCAAGCTGATATTCAGCATTTTGAAAATATGAATGCGCTAATATGCCGTAAGCGGTCTGCTTAAGATTGGCATTCAGTTTTGGTGTGGTTTTAATTAGGTTGCTTGCAACCTCTATGGCGCGATCATATTGATTCAATGCAAACAAGGCTTGTGCCGCATTGGTTAACACTGCAATCGCGCGTGAATCTTTATGAAACGTTTCTGAAAACATCAGCATGGCATCAACCGATTTGGCACGCCATACTTGCACGTCTTCATCGCTGGCTTTTTTAGCTACTAATTCATCTACGAATTTGTTGTACGAAATCAAGCTAGCATAAGCAGCTTTGTTCGCTTGCTTGTAAGGTGCTTTCTTAAATTGATCATTACCGTAAGCGATAACAGAGTAATCTTCAGCCGCCTGGGAAAATTGCTTACTTTCAAAATGTGCGTCGGCTTTTTTATACATCAAGTCTGCAATGGTTTTATCCGTTGGGAACGTTTCAATAAAGCGACCGTAATAGCTCGTAGCTTTAGTGAATGATGTATCCGCCAAGGTTTTAAGATGCTTTTCTTTTGTCTTTGTGAATTTCTTTAAAGACTGCTGACCTTGTGCATGAAAATGCTTAGCCAGCTCTACGTAGTAAACATGCAACGTTTTATACACATCGGCTTTCTGCTCAGGGTAAATATCTAAATACTTAGAGCTAGGACCATAGAATTCAACAAAGTTTTCTTTCTCAGTCAACACCAGTTTAGGGAACGCCCCTTTCACATAGGCTCCGATTAATTTACCGTGAAAAGCACTTAATCGCTTATCTAAAGGATTGCCTAAAATATACTCTCTATAAGTGACCGCACTGTCGTCATAACGGGCTTTTTCTAAATAAAACTTAGCCAGCTCATCATAAATTCGCCATACATAAGACTTACCTTCAATTGCTGATACATCCTCTATGGCTTTGGCGCCACCTAGGCTAACTAAAGATAAACTCATGCTGTGCAATGCATCGTTTATCAAATGCTGCTCAGCCTTAGAAAGCACTCGACCAGAAGATTCCGCTGTAAATAGCTCATCAATTACTATGGCCAGATTATTAAGTGATTTATTGTAATTACCTTGTTTGTAAAATGACCATGCCAACATGTAATGTGCATTTAAAACCAACTTACCTGCGTCTTTTTCTACTGTAGCTTGATAGGCATTTTCTGCTTTTTTATACCAGTTACGTGAAAAGTAAATATCACCCAAGCGGAAATACGCTTCAGAAATTGCAGGGTAGTTTTCGTGACGACGCACTAAACGCTCTAACATTTGACGAGCATTATTTGTTTTCCCCTCCATGTCATAGGCTTTTGCTAATTGATACAGCACTTCTGCATTGTCTGGGCTGTTTGGGTATTTTTCTAAAATATCCACATAGTTGGCAATTGCATTACGGTAATACCCTTGCTTAGGTGCCAACTTAGTTTGCTTGTCGTCACCTTCTTGCATATTCACACCAGCAATTCGGCGCTGAATTTGTTCTTTTAGGTACTCATCATCTACAAGGTCTAATAGCTCTTCGTATTCATTACGAACTTGTGCGTGATCTAAATTGCTAAAATCCAGTGTTGATTCTTCAGCTTCGGTTTGATCATCATCCAACCCTGCAATGGTGCCTTGAGAGCTGCAACCAGATAGCAGCAAGCTGACAATGGCACCATATGCGATATTGCGCATAGTTATCATGGGCGTGCTCCCGTTTTTCTCATTTGATCGTTTTCTATATTATTTAACGTTCTATCGTATAAGCGTGCTTTACCTAACCGAGCTTGTGCCCAGTAATACCGCATACGCTCTTCGTGATTATCCAGTTCGGCATTCACAACAATGCGCATCACATGTTCTAACTTATCAATTAGCCCATCTGTTTTAGCCAGCTTCTGTTTAATGCGCTTGTGAAGAGAGCTCGCCCAACGCACATTTTTTTCAGACTGCTTAAACGGCTCTTTAATGGCTTTTACCTTGATCAACTTATCATCTAAAAATTCGAAGCTTTCGTCAGTGGCCTCGAGTAACGACACAAAACGATCTTGCTCTTCGACATCTAAAGTCATTGTATGAAGCCTTAGATCACTGATTTCGTTTTCAAGCTGCTCTTGTTTACCTTCTGTTTCTGCGATAAATGTTTGAATGATATCGCTGGTTAAACCCTGCTGTCGGTGCTTAATAATCAACTGATGCTCTATGGCTTGGCGACCCCAATAATTTAAATTATTGCGAATGGCATATAAGTCACGTAACTCTTTGATCACACTGTGGAATGGGTTACTGGACATCAACTCAACCAAAAAAGGCGTTAACTTGGTGTAATCAATACTTGGCTCGCTGCCGTACCAATCGGTTTCGTCCATCATGGCTTCAAGGTTAACCACAAACTCTTCAGGAATCCGTTGCCCTGCAATGACCTTTCGGGCATGTGAAATAGAAGCAACGCCTTCTTTAAATGCTTTTTCTGCCAACAGGTATTGCTTTAGTGCGGTTCGAGTAGCGCCTTTTTGCTCATACAAGTGGCCCAGCAATACCTTTGCTTCTTGTACTTCGGCAATACTGATTGAACGCTTATTAAGCGCTTTTAAAGCAGGAATGGCTTGATTGAATTGCTTAAGCTTAATGGCGGTCCAACCATAACTTAAAAGTGCACGATTACTGTAAAGTCCTGTGGTTCTAACATTTTGCAAGAACCCCCAAGCTTCAACTAAATTATTATTTTTAACTGATAAATGCGCCAATGCTTGCTTGGCTCTGTCTGCTAATACTAAGAATTCTTCTTCTGTTTTCTGTTCACCAAATGCAATCACCTTTCTAAGGTTCTCTCGGCATGCTTCTTCTTGACCACTGTCTAACTGGCTTATAGCCAAATTAAATATCAAGTAAGGCTCATACACGCTGTCTTTGCCTACAAACTTAAGCGCGCTGTCAGCCGCATCAAAATGCTTATTTTTAATATTGATCAAGGTGGCAAGGTAGTTAAATTCCTCTGCTACATCGGCTGGCACACTACCCTGAATGCGACCTAAGTTTTTAGCTGCACTATTAATCTCACCTTTTTGGTAATACAACTTAGCCAAATAAAACCACGCCTTATTACGAGATTCTTGCGGCACAGTATCAACCAATAACTCTTTAAAGATGCGCTGCGCTTCATCTGGCAGGCCATAAGACAGTGTCATGCCTCCCTGAAGTAGGCGTGCTTCTTCAGCGTTATGCACAAGTTCATTCGTGGCTTTTGCATACTCATAACCCACTAACGCTTGAAAATAATCTTGCTGGTAATAATCAAACAAAATACCGCCGTACTTCAGATCTTTTACCGCAGCAGCATTAGTAGGCATGGCTGAGAATAAAAACCCACACGCCATAACGCAGTAAGCACATGCTATTTGCATGTGCTTTAAGATCGTATTATTGGTTAAGGAAAAGCGTGTCATAACTCTGCTCTACCACTGCTTAATAACAAAGGTAGGCTCTTGCTTTGCCTGATCATCAACAACCGACAACTCTATATACTGACTGCCTTTGCCCTTGGTAAAGGTAATTTCACTGGCCCGCTTATATGGTCGCCCATTTGGCCCTAGCCCAGTAAAAAAGGCGCTCATGGTATGCTTACCTTGATTCAAATTAGTCATGTGTAAACGCTGAATACCACCACGGGCTAACGCTTCACGCTGCTTCTCACTGTAAATATGACTGGCAACCTGCTTGTCATCCAGCTTTAACTTAATGCCTTCAAGTGTGAAATATTGGCCAATATCCAAAGAAACAAAAACAGTGGCCTGGGTGCTGGTAGGAAATAGCAGCTCTTCTTCCATTAATCTAAGGTCTTTGTTCAAACCCACTACTTCAGACTTAAGCTGCTGTATCTCTTTCGATAATTTTTTAACGGTTTGCAATGCAGCCTGCGCACCCTTTTGCTTTGCGTCTTCAGCAAAATTAATGCTGTTATTGGCAGCAATTGAATGACTGGCGCTTAAACTCAGTACCGCCAGTACAAGCAGTGATAGGTAAGCCCGTAAATATGTCTTATTTTGTAACAATGTCATGCTGATACCAATGGTGTTGGCCCATGTCAATAATCCCGACCCATGAACAGCGGGCCGGTGCGGATGAATAAGTATTCACTAACATAGACTGTAAATTTGTCGGCATTATCCTTTTTTTACTTCAAAATTAACCAGTGCGAGTTCAAATTCTGGGGGTTTATTCTTATTATTTTCTATATTTGGAGCATTTTTTATGATCCAGTGCACATAATTATTCGGATAGTGAACTAGGTCACACCCCGCCAGTGACAACGACGCAAGATATCCCATGAAATCGGTTTACAATAAGCGTCTCTTTTTTAATCCATAAACTGCTTCTTGGTTGTATACCAATCAACCAAACAGTCGGACGAGTTGTTTTATGCTAAGCCGTTCCATCGCCAGTGTGTTTATTGGTCTACTTTTTACCTCATCAACAATGAGCCTAGAACTAGACCTAAACCTTAATTCCAATCCAGACATCGACAAAACAGCCAAGTTAGTCGAACTAAAAGTCATTGATACGTATCTTGAGCTGCATTCTGGCCCGGGTCGTGGATATCCTATTTTTCATGTTATCGAGCAAGGCCAAACCGTTAAAGTTCACACCCGCCGCACCAATTGGTTTTATGTGAGCGATCGCCGAAATCGCCAAGGCTGGGTTAAGCAAGAAGGCCTAGCACGCACACTGGCACCAACAGGTTTACCTGCCGCGCTGCCAAATACTCAACATGGTGATTTTTTAGCCCAACAAGGCCGTATCGGCTTTAGTTTGGGGCTACAAGAAAAGGCCGAAACCGTATCGGTAACAGCGGGCTTTCGGCTATTAAAATGGGCAGGTGCTGAAATTGAATACGGTCAATTATTCGAAAAAGAATACGACGGCATCAGCTATGGCGGCAGTTTTATCATAGAGCCCCTTCAGTTGTTAGATATAACAGGTGACTGGCCCCTTACGCCATTCATAAGTAAGGGCATTGGTAAGCAAGAATGGTTTACCAAAACCAAAGCCACCATCGGTCAAAACAAACCTTTTAAAAACGACTATGAATTTACTGGCATTGGCTTTAACTATTACATTGGCTACAGCTTTGTTGTTCGAGGTGAATATCGAAAAATGATACTTAACGGGCAAAACGACAACTTAAGTGTCGGTGCATGGCGTGTAAGCTTTAACAGCTTTTTTTAGTTGATAAGAACGCCTCAACAGATATTAGATAATGGACAGGAACACAAAATGAACACAAGAAAGTTAGGTTTAATATGCTTACTATCATTTGCATCTTTTTTGTCTTACGCACAAGACATTGATGACGATGGCAATGTACAGATCAATCCAATCATTGTGGTAGAACCCGACCCTGAACTTCGTGAAGTATACGAAGCACAAATTGATTCAGAGTTTTTTGAAGCAGGGGTTTTCACAGGCATTATTTCAATGGAAGATTTTGGCACCGATACCGTAACAGGGTTTAAAGTATCTTTTCATGCCACCGAAGACTTTTTCTTACAGTCTAACTACGGTCGAGCAGAAGCAGGATTATCTTCTAGCGAAGGCAGTGAAGGCGAAGGCAATTACGCCCCTTTTCTTAATGATCGATCATTCGAATATTACAACTTATTAGTGGGTTACAACCTGTTTCCAGGGGAATCATTTATCACGCAAAATCTAACCCTAAACAGTGCCTTTTATTTAGTGGCTGGGGCAGGTAATACCAAGTTTAATAAAGACGATCATTTTACTACGACCCTAGGTTCAGGCTACCGAATCATACTGAAAGATTGGTTAACCTTTAACCTAGACATGCGCGACATGAGTTTTAAATCTCAAATTGTTGGGCCAACCAAGCGCACTCACAACCTAGAATTCACCACAAGCTTAAGTGTATTTTTCTAATTTTAGCGTCGCGCCTTCTTTACCTGACTACTAAAGTGTCAATTACTTCACACTTTAGTAGCAGAGTTGCTTTTTTATTGAGCCACACGACCAAAAGCAGAACCAGATCCCAGTTTTACCCGGTCATCAAGGCTACAATCATCATAAGTTATTAATATAAATAAAAGGTCGGCGTGATTATGATTCGAACATCGTTCATTACTGCACTCGCAAGCCTGCTGATTCCACTTTCAGCTGCGGCTGAAGATACGCAAAACGCACCATCAGATTATGATGAAATGTGTCAATGTGTTGATCCGTTTAATGGTGTACGCCAAATTCCGGTAACCATTCGTGACTTTCAAGAAAGCCACCCTGATTTTGAAGCAAATACAGGCAGCGAAAAAGGCATAGTTGAATACAACCTTGGCTTAGATGGCCGCCCTGTTTACGCTCTAGAAAATAAAAGCTCCATCACCACATCAAACGCCGAAAATTTCGAACAATGGTATAAGAACGTACCGGGTGTAAACCTTGCGCTAAACAAAAAATTAGCCATGATCGAGATTGAAACAGAACTTTGGGAATACTCAAGTTCAAGTTTTTTTCCAATCGATAACGAAGGTTTTGGCAACCAAGGTAATCGTCACAACTATCACTTCACCCTAGAGACACATTTAAAATTCTTTTATGTGCCCGGTGGTAGCTTTAGCTTTAAAGGAGATGATGATCTTTGGATTTACATCAATGGCAAGCTTGCCATCGACCTAGGTGGTGTTCACTCAGTAGAAGAAAAAGTGGTCTACCTAGATGACATAGCAGACGAGCTAGGCATTGAGCCTTACAACTCTTACAGCTTTGATTTATTTTTTGCAGAACGTCATCTAACTGAATCAAACTTCAGGTTTCAAACAACGTTTGAATTACAGTGCCTATAAAGCTTGATGATTAACAGTTGAACATAAAAAAGGAGAGCTTTGGCTCTCCTTTTTTATGCCTGAAATATTACATAAACCTTCATACCCAAGGTGCGACACAAGTATGAGGATATAGCGATAAACAACACGCTTAGTTAAGCCCATCGTTCGCTCTAATCTCTTTGTAAAAGACATAAAAAAACCGGGGATAAATCCCCGGTCCTTTCGCTTTAAGCCTATTAGCTTAAAATCTCTTCGATCGTAATGTAGTCACCTACACGCCCAGTCATCTGCTCTGCATCGGTATTAACTGGCAATGTCTTCTTACCAGGTCTCCAACCAGCAGGGCAAACCTCACCTGTTTTAGTGGCATGCTGCCATGCTTCAATTTGACGTAAAAACTCATTCACATTACGCCCCACAGAGTCAGCTTGAACTTCCTGTGCAACACAAATACCGTCAGGATTGAAAAGAAAACGGCCTCGTAATGCAACGCCTTCTTCTTCTATCAATACACCAAAATCACGACTAACTTGTTGAGTGGTATCAGCACCCATAGTTAATTTCAATCCAGCCAGTACAGGTTCTGTTTCAACAAAGCGCTTATGAGAAAACTTAGAGTCTACAGACACAGGTAGAATCTCTACACCCATTGCCTGAAATTCGTCATATTTCGCGTTCATTGCCGCAATTTCTGTTGGGCAAACAAAAGTGAAATCAGCCGGGTAAAAACAAATTGCAACCCACTTACCCTTGTAATCTTCACTAGAAACCGTTGTGTAATGACCCGTATTTGAGTCATAGGCTTCCATTTCAAATTCAGGCATTTCATTACGAACCATTGTTGAGCTCATTGTTTTTTTCTCCTCAGAAATAGTCGTTTGTGTATTAGTTTGTGTATTTTTTTTAGGTTTTCTTGGTTGAAGCTTAGTATCGCAAGCCATGCCCTTCTCCTTAATTTTGTAAGACACCCATTCGGGCTGTTTATGTATTTTCTGTACATAAGGATATTCTAATATAAGGAATCTGCAAGATATCATTAACTATCGACCTAATAGTTAAAACCTATCAAGCCTAACGCTGCATTAAGAACACTTAACTAATCTAAAAATGAAAGAGCTGAGCAGCTCATAGACGGTATTGCGAATCCCAACTAACCCAGTGAAACAAACAACATTTACCCCACAGCCGTCATACGAGAAGTGAGAAACGAACTATCTGGTATCCATGTCACGACAACCAATGCCAAAAAATGGATACCCGCATCCGCGAGTATGACGAGGTTGCTTAGCTTCTACATATATAGCAAACACCCAGCGCCTTGCCAGAAGTGAGGAACGAACTATCTGGTATCCATCGCACGCCAACAAAAACCACAAATAACACCCACAAAAAACGGGGCAATCTAAGCCCCGTTTTAAACACATGCATAACTAACCAATCAAATAGCCAGCCTGTTACTCATCATCCGATTCTGAATAACCCGACCAAATATCGGTATTCACTCGCGGCTTGTTCTTACGCTTTTTCTTACCGCTGCCTTCAGGCGCCGCCATTGGCTTATCTAACGCGGCTTGCTCAATAAGGGACTCATCCACTTCAAAACCCTCTACTTGCTCGCGTTCAAGGCGAACCTTGTTCTTCTTTTCGATGATTTTAAAGTGATGGTAATCTTCGTGATCAATCAGTGACAACGCCAAACCCACTTCACCCGCACGGCCACTTCGACCAATACGGTGCATGTAGTCTGATGGGCTTCTTGGCAAATCAAAGTTAATCACCACAGGCAGCTTTTCAATATCCAAACCACGGGCTGCTATATCTGTTGCAATCAGTACTTCAATTTCGCCTTCTTTAAACCCGTTAAGCACACGGCTACGAGCGCCCTGCCCTTGGTCGCCATGAAACACTTCTGCGGTAATGCCACGCTTAGACAACTTGTCTGCTAGGTGCTCACAGTTCTTCTTAGCGTTTACAAAGATCAGCACTTGTCGCCATTCATGCTGTTTAATCAAATGGGCCAGTACCGCTGTTTTTTCACCCTTATTAACCGTAAAAACACGCTGCACCAAGGTGCTGGCGTCAGCACTTTGCACTTGAATTTCGACAGGGTTATTCAGTAACTCTTGAGTTAAAGCCTGTACTTGCTCAGGGAAAGTGGCTGAAAACAATAAAATTTGTTTTTGCTTAGGCGTTAACGCTAACAACTCAGACAGTTCTTCGGTAAAACCCAGGCTTAACATTCTGTCGGCTTCATCCAGCACCAAGGTTTTAACCTTATCCAGCTTAATGGCGTTGCTTGAAATCAAATCTAATAGTCGACCAGGTGTCGCCACCAATATATCGGTACCGCCACGTAATGCCTGCATTTGAGTATTCACAGATACACCACCAAACACAGCTACCGTTTTAATCGCGCCGTTAAAATGCACCGCATACGATTTAATGCTGTCAGATACTTGTTTAGCCAGTTCACGGGTAGGCACCAAAATCAGGCCAGTAACAAAGTTACCCTGACTGTTGCGGCTACTTGATGGGCTTTCAGTCTGAAGCTGATGTATTTGTTGTAATAGGGGTAATGCAAACGTAGCGGTTTTACCTGAACCGGTATTGGCACCTGCAATCAGGTCTCGGCCCGCTAAAACACTGGGAATCGCTTGCGCTTGAATAGGGGTTGGCTGCGTATATTCCAGATCAGCTAATCGAGCCAATAAAGGAGGAATAAGGCCAAGCTGTGTAAAGTCGGCAGGCATAGTGACCGTTTCTGTGTCATTGCTCATTAAAATAAAAGGCTCAAAACTAAGGTGATAGGCCTCTATTTTAGCGTATTAATGTCCTGCTAAGTGAATTAAATCCAGCAAGTCTTACTCAAGGTAAAAGAAAGCAGCCTTTACACAGACCTTTCATCAATGCATTCATACGAACCCATTTCGAACTCTCGGCAAATCCAAGGGCGGTTTTCATAGATCGTACACATAAAGGTTTCACGATCTAACGCCGAACACCAGCCATCATCTAAACGCAACATGGTTTCAGCGCCCCACTTATCTACAGCCACATGCTTCTCGGGAACGCCTGTATCCGTAATGATCATTACCTCTAAACGGCAACAGCACGCTTTACAGTTTGAGCAAGTAACTTCAGGGGTGGTGACATCTTTTATATTAATGCTCATGGATATCATCAATGGGAATAGACGTGCATTTTACCTGAGATTGGAGGGATTGGTAATGTGTTTGGGGGGTTGGATTAAGGGTTAAGTTTGAACGCCAAATTGTGGGCCCGAAAGGAGAACTCTCCAGCCAGCTTACTGGCGATACTGGCTGGCTTTCCTAGGAAGCTCTATTTGTCCCATTTTTTGTATGTTTCACTGCAAGATCCACCTAATAAGATATCTACAACGCAGTCTTCATTTTGTTCGCTTATTGGAGGAGCACTACCGCTGTATGATTCGCATTCTCTAGTATAGTGATCATTAATTTCAAGGTTACTTACATCTTTATAAGCTTCACTTTTAAGTCCTAAGCAATACTCCGATGCACCATAATATTGACGATCCAAACCGTAAACGTCATTGCTCGGAGTCGATGTACAGCCTGACACCAAAATAATTAGAAAAACGATACCTAATTTAATCATGATTATTACCTTCTAACGCTTTTATAAACGGCGCACGATTTTTGTGCGTCAGTGGAGGCCATTTTTTTTGGCCGTAACGATGTTTGATAAACTTGTTATACAGGCCTATCAAACCTTACACCCCTTTAAATAATAGATAGTATGTATCCCTATACCTGTTCCAATAGGAATAAGTAAAACTGCGATTAATATAGAGTAAACCCATAACAAACCACGTGTGAATGTATTTCCTTTAACCAATAAGAGAATAGGTAACAATCCTATTAGTAAAGGTATTCCAAAGAACATTGAAACAATGGGTACGCAACCCGATGTGTCTCCAGTTTCACCGCCAGTGCAAGCAATAAATCCCATAGACGTAATAAATAAAATACCGCCAATAGCGATAAATAAGAGCGCATTAAATATATGAAGCCCAATAGCAATCTTTTTATGTTTAGTTATATCCATTCTTACCTCTACGTATAACGCTCATGCTAAGCGGCGCAATTTATTGCGTCCAAAGCTTGAGTGCATTGTTATGTGTTTACTGTCCATATTGATCAGCTATCTCTTTAACGACTTTAGCCATATCATCAAACTCACCTGTTTCAGTTTTGAAATATGAATCAGGGTTGTTGATTCGATATTTTGCAGAGATACTTATTACTTTATTTTCATTATCTACAAGATCAGGCCACAAAAATCTTAAGAAGTTATTTTGTCCCTTGCTATACCAGTAAATATTTCTGTCTAAATCAAACTCTAGATTACTCCCCTAACATGACTGTCTTAATTAGGTTTTAATTAGGTTCTCATTAATTAGTATTAACTTAAACTTTTTCAATTATAGATATTACTTCAATACTCCACACCTAATTATTCTGAAAGCTAAGTAATCATTTAGATTCTTTCAATTATTTCATTCCCCTAACATGACTGTCTTAATTAGGTTCTTTACTTTCCTTTGTTGCAGCCATTGCTTGAAGAGGAACTAGAGCTGGTATTAGAACCACCGCTCGGCTTTGAAGGCTTTTCAAACGAATTTGTCGGTTGCCCTCTGGTTTCAGATGGTTGTGACTCGTTGCTCATCGATTTCACCTCGACTGTGTTTATGATTACGAATGTTGTTGTGAAAAGCACTGCTAGTATAAAGAATACAACTGCAGACAAATTGAAACGATCTATATTTCTACCAACTTTAACAGCTACTTTCTGAGCATCTTGGTTGTCATTGATATAGAAGTCCTTAGCGGCATTTATTAGACGTTTTATTCCGTGTTGGCCATAAATAAACGAGGTAATGGTAGTTACTACAGTTAAAGTAAAGAATGCCCATGAAAAATATAAAACTAAAAGATATACAGCATGGTCAAGAGGAACGATATCTTTAATAAAGGCTACAGAAAGAGCTAGAAAAGCACTAGATAATGACAGCAAAGCATTGTCATATGATTGGGAATTGGACATTTGCTTTGAAACAAGCTCTTGCTTAGTTGACTCGTATAAACGCTTACTGTCATCTTGATCCATTTTAACTCCCTTCAAACATAACATTTTATTATGTGCTTACTTTGCATGATGCCTTAAACCTATCTTAGATTTAATCCTAATAGGTAAAAAAATAATAGTAACGCCAAGCACTAGCAATGCGATACCAAGCAATGAGTAGGCGGTAAACTGATAAGACAGTCATGTTAAGAGAAAAGCATGAGAACTTCCATACTCTTTTCGTATGGCATCCTGCATAAAAATCCATCACCCTATTAAGGTTAATTATTACTAGGAATGCTAAATGCCTAAAGCACGGAAGGAACAAGTTTCTTTAGATGCTACCCCTAGAAACTGATAAGACAGT
>JAWUVN010000038.1:0-7711 GCA_034112345.1 Bermanella sp.
GCCATTAACGAAAACACACTCATTAAAGGTGTCATTAAAACAATTTTTAATTGTCGGTTAATCACCCGATCACTCCACATTCTATAACTGGCTTTTAGAACTAATAGCCAAAACTAATCTTGTTAACCACAAATGGGGCCATGGGCCCCGTAGCATTCATTATTTACTATTTATTAAATACTACATTCATCAACTTTTGTTGAATCCAGTAGGTGTTCATATTGTTCGTCTGTCAGTGTTAATAAGAAGCATTCTATCTCTTCTAAATTTTCATCTGTTAACAAATCATCCCTATTCGCCTGTAATATGCTGATAGAAATATTTTGAGAAACTTCAGGAGCTGAAAACACCTCCCCCGCTCCTTCAGGGTTAATTACATTACCAATATCCATGTGCTTATAAAAAGCGAGTACTGCTTCAAGGGTATCGAAAGTTCCGTTATGCATATACGGAGCAGTAACCGCAATATTTCGTAAACTTGGAACTTTAAACTTACCTTTTGATATCTCAACATCTTCAACAGCAATATTCGCGTTATGAGCCAAACCTAAATCAATATCTAGAGCACCACCAATAAGAAGAGCATTACGAGTTTCTTTCAATTCAGAATTTTCTGGTACGCCAATATTATGATATTCAAAACTTGTGAACGGCTCTTCGCGGCTTGGCAAAGCCTTAGATTGGTGGCACGCAGCGCAAGAAAAATCAGAAGAGAAAAATAAAGTGTTGCCTGCAGAGGCTTTACCTGAATATTCATATTCAGCTGGAAAAGCCAACGATTTATCGTATTTAGAATTAAACGCTAAGAATTTTTCTTCATCTAGCGTTTCAAACTGGGCAATGGCATCTGCCATTGCATCATATGCTGCTGGATTTTCAGCCGCTGCATCATCAAAAATATCAGCGCCATAAAAATGCTCAAATGATTCTACATATTTTGAGTTTTGCAACAAAACATCCACAACCGCTGCTTTATTAGCCATTCCCATTTCAAGTGCATTTGTTGGTGGTCCACCAGCTTGCCCCGCTAGATTTGATTCCCGCCCATCCCAAAACTGCCCACCTAAATAACCATCATAGCTACCATGAGTAACTTGTTGCTGCCCTTGGCGCTGACGTGTACCTTGCGAAAATTCAGGGCTGAGTGCTGCATATGCCGCCATAGGGGCATTTCGACCACCTAAAGACATGCCATCATCTCCTAAAGAAGCTGCATATGGTGTACTACCCAAATTACCGTCAACGTCTCTTGTATCAACAAACCCGTTATCGGGATCATGACATGTAGAGCAAGATTGAGTTCCATTGTTAGACAAGTTCACATCATGAAATATCGCATCACCCAGTAATTGTTTACTTGATATTTCTGGCAAATCCTTACTATCACTGCCACACCCTTGCATAATCAATAAAGACAGGACAACCCCACCTACCAACAACTTTTTCATCTCATCTCTCCCTTTATTCTTTCTTACTACTTATTTAATACGCGCATTCTACAATAAATAACCACGCCATGAAATGAGAATCACTATTAATCACTCTTTTTATTGCCAATCATTCTCATTTGCATTACTATCAAAATCAACTTTAATCAAACCAGTTAAATTTCTCCTATCCATAACGGATATAGGAATACACCCAAACGATTTAACCACAAGGACTCGAACCAACATGAAAATGTTAAAACTAGCTGCCTATGTAGCATCAGCATCTTTACTAGTAGCTTGCGGAAGTGACGATAAAGACAGCGTATCTGCAGAATCTCGCTTATTAGAAACAAATGCTCAAATTGCTTATGCGGTTTATACCGACTCAGTAAGCACAGCCAAAAGCTTACAAACTGCCCTTTCCACCTTTAAAGCCTCTCCAACAGACGCTAACTTAGAAGCGGCAAAAAAAGCCTGGCTGGTAGCACGTGAACCATATGGTCAAAGTGAAGCTTTCCGCTTTCGTGAC
Source organism: Bermanella sp. (assembly GCA_034112345.1). GTDB lineage: Bacteria > Pseudomonadota > Gammaproteobacteria > Pseudomonadales > Oceanobacteraceae > Bermanella. Next base: position 1,960 of record JAWUVN010000038.1, read on the forward strand.
GGCCCAATTGATAACGAAACAAACGGACCTGAAGGTGACTTGAATGCATGGCCTCTTGGGGAAGCGCTAATCGATTACGTTAACGCAACAGGAAATGATTTCGATGAAGAAACAGCGGTTATAGCAAACTCTGCCGGCATCAATAGCAACGGCTCAGTAGACGGCACAGTAGCTGATCAAAACATTGTACAAAGCATAGTCACCATTGATGCAGACCTTTTTGATGGTAACTCAGCAACTAACGCTGACGAATCAGATGTAATCACTGGCTACCACGCCATTGAATTCCTGCTTTGGGGCCAAGACTTGAACGCCAGCGCAAGCGTTACAGATGGCACAGACCGTGAAACTGCAATCAAAACAAATGACTTTAATCACGGTGGTCAACGCCTTCTTACTGATTTCACAAGCGATGACGATGCTGATCGCCGCCACCTTTATTTAGAAGTGGTTGTCGCAAAACTGATTACTGATTTAGAATCAGTTCAAGCAGAATGGGCACCTAACGCTGACAACCACCGTGCGGATTTTGTGGATACTTCAGACGCTACCGCAACTACAAATAAGCTAACCACCATTGTTCAATCTATGGGCACAATGGCATACGGCGAATTAGCAGGTGAACGTATGGCCGTAGCATATGATGGTAACTCTCAAGAAGATGAGCATTCTTGTTTTTCTGACAATACTCACCGTGATGTTTGGCTAAATGCCGAGGGTGTTTCAAATATTTATTACGGTGATTATGCTGGTTATGACAGCAATCAAGATGGTGTTGATGATATTACTACAAATCAAGTATCCGGTTACGGCTTTGATGACTACTTAAATGATAAAGGCCTATCAAATCTAAATTCTCAAATCAGTACCGCTCTGACTAATACCGAAACGCAATACAAGCTTCTTGATACAGCTGCTACTGATAACGATCAACCATTTGATGTATTGATCATGACGGACAATCACAGTGATACAAACCCAGTGCTGACCACGATTAACGCATTAAAAGCTCAATCGAATGGCTTCATTGAAATGGCGGAAGAATTAAACCTAGGCACTGTAACAGTTACAGATTCAACCGAAGCTTTTGATTAATTAGTAAGTGAAAATTTGATGTACTTACATTCTGTATTTTCCAAGCCGGGCATAGCCCGGCTTGTTTTGTTGTTATCTATCACGATTTTAACAGCCTGTGATAAGCAATCCTCTAGCGTTGCACCTGCATTCAATTCATCTGAATGGAAGCCGGGTGGTAATACAACCATACCCACTTCTAACAAAATAAGATTTGATTTGCCGGCGGCTAATCTATCGCCTCCCCTAAAGACCGATTTCCACGCAGGAAAAGCCCTTGCGCAACAACCTTGGATTAAAGCCCCTACAGCAACAGATTCCAGGGATGGCTTAGGCCCGCTCTATAACGCAAGAACCTGCATGGCTTGCCATGTAAATGGAGGAAAAGGCAGCACACCGAATAATCCAAGTGAGGAATTATTTAGCTCATTGATTCGCTTTAGTATCCCTGGTGAAAATAAGACTCTTGGTGTTACGCCTCACCCTGCATATGGTGATCAAGTTCAATCCCAATCCACTAGCCTAGCCCATCAACTTAGACATATTCCTTCAGCACAAAATATTGCGAAAGATGTAAAACCTGAAGCGTATATTTTTATTAATTGGACCGAAAAAAATATCCAGTACCCTGATGGAACAAACATAACATTGAAATCCCCTTCCCCAGTTTTTAAAAACCTTGGCTATGGAGAAGTCGGTAAAAATACGTTAGTGAGCTTAAGAACTGCACCATCCATTCATGGTATGGGATTAATAGAGTTAATCCCTCAAAATCAATTAGATGCACTCACCGATGCTCATGATAAAAACCAAGATGGTATTTCTGGTCGCACGAATCAAGTATGGGACTCAGTAAAACAAGAGACTGTACCAGGACGATTTGGTTTAAAAGCAAACAAAGCCACACTGGCTCTTACTGTGGCAGGTGCTTTTGCAAATGATTTAGGGATTAGTAATCCACTGGCAAGATCACAACCTTGCACTGACTTACAAATAACCTGCTTGAAAGCAGCAACTGGTAATGATGAGAATGGATTTGAACTCAATCAATCTCAGTTAGATCGGGTAATATTTTTCAATCAAAATTTAGCCCCGGTTGCCGCTAGAAATCTAGATCAAAAAGAAGTGATCGCAGGTAGGGAGTTATTTTACGAAACTGGATGCCAAAATTGCCATCAGCCTAATTTTAAAACTGGCCCAAGTAAAACGCTACCTCACCTAGCCAACCAAACAATTTGGCCTTATTCAGATTTTTTACTTCACGACATGGGTAAAGAGTTGGCAGACAATCGCCCAGACTTTACGGCCAACGGTCAAGAATGGAGAACACCACCATTATGGGGTGTTGGGTTACGTACAAAAGTTAATCGTAGTACCGCTTTATTACATGACGGCAGAGCCGATACCATTGAAGAGGCTATCTTATGGCATAGTGGTGAGGCGTTAAAAGCCAAAAAAGACTTCATGAAACTCAAACAAAAAGATCGAGATAACCTGATCCTATTTGTGGAGTCTATTTAATAATGAAAGCACCTAGCACCTCAACTCTATTATCAAGAAGACATGTATTGAAAGGCCTAGGAGCTGCACTCGCCTACCCGATTATTTCTGGATGTGACCTCATAAACCTTACAAGTAAATCAGAGTACTGGCTTTCTGCTGCAGGAGGCGAAGACAATACGTATTCTTTATCTTGGCTAACACCCTCAAATAATAAACATGGAATGCTTCTATCTAAATTTCGTGGGCATGGGCTAGCAAAACACCCGACAAAACCAAATTTGGTATTAATGTTTTCACGTCGCCCAGGTAATCAAGGGATCGTTGTAAATTTAGACTCAAACGCAATTAAGCACAGCTTCACGTCACCTGACCATTTATTTATGGAAGGCCATGGTTGCTTTAGTCATGACGGAAAATATCTTTTTTGTACCGAAACAAATCGCCACTCTAAAAAGGGCATAATTACAGTTCGTGATACTCAGTCATTCCATATTATTCGTGAAATACCCAGTGGTGGGATTGGCCCCCATGAAATTCAAACAATACCGAATCAAACCACCCTCGCGGTGGCAAATGGAGGCTTAATAAAAGATCAATATGGCAAGGTCATCAACTCGCAATCAATGCAATCAAACCTTGCGTTGATTGATTATGTAACAGGAACACTGCTTTCCGCACATCAAACAAAAAACCCTAAGGCTAGCCTACGACACTTAGATGTCAGTGAAGATGGCATTATTGCAGTGGGAATGCAGATCCAAGATTACGATACGAATTCGGTAACCGCTTTAGCCAGCTTAACTCGAAATGACGGCACCAGCACTTTACTCGACACTCCTATCGAATTATTAAGAGCTTTAAATGGGTATATTGGCAGCGTTCGCATTAATAATCGTCAACGTACGGCTGCAGTTACTAGCCCAAAAGGCAACTTAGCGCTCTTTTGGTGTATAGATAGTGGTAATTTCCTTGGGTACCATCGGTTTCACAATGTTTGCGGCCTAACCATCAGTAATAACCAAGAATACTTTGTGTTATCCAATTCAGCAGGTAAAATCCGACAAATTAATTCGTCAACACTGCTCGAAAATACAGATCTACGGCAACAACTCCCTAAGTTTCAATGGGATAATCACATGATCACCGCCAGCAGTTAGCTAACAACTATGAAGATGTATATGAACTCTAACTATTTAAACACCCTTTTCGTTCTCACACTTACATGCCTACTATCAGCGTGTGGCTCTGAAACCGAATCAACCATCGAAACCCCAATGTCAGAGGTAGAACTGGGCATTCAGGTTGCTGTGACTAATGTTGTGATCGATGCTTCGAGCGACTTTTCACAAAGTATTACTACCCTAAATACAAATATTGATACTTTCTGCAATGCAGTGGACGCAACTAACTTGTCCAACTTACAGAGCGCATGGAGTGACAGCTTTGCATCCTGGTATAAAATTATGCCGTTTCAATTCGGTCCATTATTACTAACCGATGACAATGCTGCCATTTCTAACTACATTGATTTTTATCGTAACAGTACTTCTTCATCTAGGGCTTCTAACCTAGCTGATATCAATTCTGGATTGACTACCCTTATTGCTGGTGCTTCAATAACTGAAACAAGCCTAAGTAGCGCGCTGACTAAAAACGTTGGCCTGCTTGTTTTAGAAACTGCAATTTTCTCAGATCTTTCTGGCAGCGAAGTCCCTGTAGATATTGTTACTGAATTCACTACTACCCCAAAAAAATGCGACACCCTGCAAGCTTTAGGCTACGAACTTAACGATCGAGCCACCTACATTCAATCGCAATGGACAACGAATTACAGGGATACTGGAATCAGCTACCTTAGCCTTTTCACAAACAATGAATTAGAAAACTACTTCAGTTCATTTGATATTTTTGGTGACGGGCTTGGCACCCCTTCAAGTGAAACGCTAATAATATCCGTACAAGAGTTTTTTGATTTTATTGCAGGCGGTGAAGCCAGTAAAAGTGCAGACATATTCAACGACCTTACTCGCTATTCTAGCCAACCTTTGTGGAATGCTTTGGAAGCCTCTATCTTGACCATTGAAAATTTATTAGACCAGAGCAGTGAAACAGAACTTTCTTTATTCGCTATTATGAAAAATAACGGATATGAGCAAGATGTAGAAACCATTCAAGCCAACATTGTTACCATTAAAACAGCGATTAGTGATCAACATACAGTGGACTTTATTGCTGCTGCACAAGCGCTAGATGGGAACTTCAAAACATCCGTTATTAATGGCTTAAATATCAATAAAGGCCTGTCTTTTGCAGACGGTGATGGCTAGCAGCTCTCTGTAACAATACGAAGCTTAAACCAGTTATCTTAAGCTTCTGTATTCAAGAGGTACCGCATAATAAAACCCCCATCATATATTTAGGTATGGTACTTAATACCTTTTAGCCAGAAAATCAGGTGACAATTGCTACTTTGGGCTAATCTGAATTAGCAGCTCTATTTCTACTAGTAATATTCATTAGCAGCCTTTTTACAGGTGTCATCTGCTTAAAAACACCAATAACAAAATGAAAAGTTTGGACAACTAACCTCGAACGATAACAAGAAAATGACTAATGTATCATCCACCCATCAAATAATTAATGTGATACAGGCAATTGCAAAGCAAACCAATCTACTAGCCTTGAATCCCGCCACTGAAGAAGCTCGCGTTAGAGAGCAAGGCAGGAGATTCACCGGCGTTACCGACTAAGTGGGCAAGAGCCAAAGACACCATTAGAAAAAATAACAAAAACTTCATCCCCTACTTAAAGACATACCTAATTAAGGCTCAAGCACTGAAGACCAAGCCACTACATTCAAAAGTTAGCCGTCAATTAAAGGCCTTTCTATTATCCTAATAAGACTTACATCAGCATGCTTCGAACAGTGAAACCCTGACACAGCTACAATAAATACCAACTAAATTCCTACTAAGATTCTTTAATTAGTCAGCCTGAAGCTGGCCGAGACTACTATCCTTGAAATACGCCCCTGATTATGTATGATGCTTGCTTCTTTTTTGGCAGCAAATTCGGCTAAAATCCACGAAATTTCGACACATGTGGATTTTGCTTATAATTAGCTGCCTTTTGCGTTTTTAGGCTGCCGAGGAAATTACGATGCAACCTATCATGA
>JAWUVN010000039.1:0-7992 GCA_034112345.1 Bermanella sp.
CGATATCGCTGGCCACACTGCAGGTAACTGCACAGCCTTAAGCTCCAACCGAAGCTCGTGGTATGGCAATGGGTGGAACTGGTGTAGCATCCGCTAAAACAGTCCACTCAGTACAATACAATCCGTCTTTACTATCCGGCGGTGATGAAAGCGATGATTTTGGGTTATTGTTACCGCAAGTAGGTGGATATGTTGCAGATGAAGATGAGTTTATTGATTCGGCAGATGCGTTTTCTGAAGCGGATTATATTTCGCCATTTGATGATGCCTTATCTGCAATTGAAACCCCTTTAAATACAATTCAAACTTTGATTGGTCAAATAGAGGGTGAAACCGATGCTACTCAATTAGCAACTCTAACAGGACAGCTAGCCGCTCAAACAGTATTGCTAACCACTGGAACTGGGCAGCTAACCTCTGCGACAACTGGTCTAAATACGGGCCTTGCTAGTATTTCTGATAAAGCCCTACGTGGTGGTATTGGTGGTGGTGCAGGCATTGCAATTCCAAGTAAAAAATTCTCGGTAGCCATAAGTGCAAATAATAGCACTTCTTTCTCAGGCGTACTTCGTGTTGCTGACTCTGACTTAAACACTTTGAGTGCTTATGCTAATGGTACAGAGCAATACTCTATAGTTTTACAATCATATTCTAAAGAAGCTGATGATGTAGCCGGTGTTGCTCAAGAGATTGAAGATGAAGTAAATGGAGCCAACAACGCTACAACACTACTAGCCCTAGCGGATACCCTAACCGCTGAAACAGCCGAACTCCAGACTGCTACTACCGCTTTAGATGACTTCGAATACGGCACAGGCGCAAACGGTGCTGGTAATGATATTTTTGTTGGGGGTGCACTTGCTTCAGGCGCTGACACCTTAACTTTAAACTCAACCGTCGAAATCATTGCTGTCGCAATTTCCGAGATAGCATTAAGTATTTCCCGTGAATTCACCATCGCTGACCGTCAAGTAGCCATAGGTGTTACTCCTAAATTACAACGCATAGACGCATACGATTACGTGGTGAGCGTTGAAGATGACGCAGAAACAGATGATATAAGCGATTACGGTATTGAAGATACAGGTTTTAACCTTGATATTGGTGCCTCAACTAAGTTTGGCGCTCAAGAACAAGGCACTGTTGGTGTTGTTATCAAAAACTTAATGAGCCGAGATGTAGATACTGTTAACGGCAATACCGTTTCTATTTCGCCGCAAGTTCGTGCTGGCGTGGCATATCAAGCCCTTGGTTGGGTAAATCTTGCTGCTGATTTAGACATCACTGAAAATGAGCCTGTTGCATTTGAAGACCCTACTCAATTTGTATCCCTAGGTGCTGAAGCCGATGTACTTGGTTTCTTACAAATACGCGCAGGCTTCAGAAGTAATCTTGCAAGCTCTGGACAAGACGTAGTATCGGCTGGCTTAGGCTTGTCTCCTTTTGGCATCGCGCATATTGATTTGGGAGCATACACAAATACAAGTTCACCTGAAAAAGAAGCGGGTGTCGTATTTGAGTTAGGATTAGATTGGTAGTTGAATACTTATCATCCATAAAAAAAACGGGCTTTTAGCCCGTTTTTTTTATGCAATTTATAATATAAATATTATTGATTTCACACATCACGCTGACACCCTTTTCATGTAAACTCAAACTTGATCAAAAAAATATAAAATGGTATTGGCGTCATATGGCGCTATGCACTTTACGATTCACAACCAATAAAAGCTGAACATGAAAACTTATCTTGTAGGCGGCGCCGTTCGCGATCATTTACTTAATATATCCGCCAAAGATAATGACTGGGTGGTCGTTGGCTCTACCCCTGAAGAAATGCTATCCAATGATTACAAGCAAGTTGGGGCTGATTTCCCTGTATTTTTACACCCCAAAACCCAAGAAGAATATGCCCTAGCGCGCACCGAACGAAAAAGCGGCAAAGGCTACCAAGGCTTTTCAGTGGACTTTGGTAAAGACGTGACCTTGGAAGACGACCTAATTCGCCGAGACTTAACCATCAATGCCATGGCGCAAGATGAACTTGGTAACATTATTGACCCTTACAACGGCCAACAAGACGTCTCTGATAAAATTTTACGCCATGTAAGTCCTGCGTTTAGCGAAGACCCATTACGTGTATTAAGAGTTGCCCGCTTTGCGGCCCGCTTTCATCACCTAGGGTTTACCATCGCCGATGAAACCTTACAGATTATGAAAACCCTAAGCCAAAGTGGCGAACTGGAATTATTAACACCCGAACGGGTTTGGGTTGAAACAGAACGTGCATTGAGTGAAAAGAGTCCATGGGTTTATTTTGATATTTTAAAACAATGCGACGCATTAAAAGTATGTTTCACAGAGCTTGATGATGTATTTGGTGTGCCCCAACCAGAAAAACACCACCCTGAAATCGATACCGGCATACACAGCTTACTGTCTCTAGAACAAGCCAGCCGATTAAGTCAGGATACCAGTGTGCGCTTTGCTGCATTGATGCATGATTTAGGAAAAGCCAAAACCAAAAAAGAAGACTGGCCGAGACACATTGCTCATGAAACCCTGGGGATAAAACCTATTCAAATACTGTGTAAGCGGCTGAAGGTTCCTAATAAACACAAAGAGCTGGCGTTAAAAGTATGTGAATTTCATACACACATACATCGAGCATTTGAACTAAAAGCCGCCACCGTGTTTAAAGTATTTAAAAAAACTGATGCTCTAAGAAAGCCGGAGCGGTTTGATCATATATTACTGGCCAGTAAAGCAGACGCTAGGGGCCGAACAGGATATGAAGACACACCCTATAAGCAAATGGATTACCTTGCCGCCCTTTTTAAAACGGCAAACAGCATCGATGCCAAGGCCATTTCGGCATCAGGTTTACCCGGACCAGAAATAGGTCAAGCCATAGAAGATGCGAGAATTGAGGCCATTCAAGCAGCTATGGCCAGTCAAAAAGAAATATATTTAGATAAAGAAGAACTATGAAAAAAACAGCACTTGTCACTGGTGGAGCCAAGCGCATCGGCGCTGCTATCGTAAAAACCCTACATAATGCCGACTATGATATTTTTTTACATTACGGAAAAAGTAAAGAAGCCGCTGAAGCACTCCGTGATAAGCTTAATGCTATCCGCGAAAACTCATGCATGATTTTCTCGGCAGACTTAAAAAATCACCATCAAGTAAGCACCATTAGTAACTGGGTAAAAAACCACACAGATTCGTTAGATGTGCTGGTGAATAACGCTTCTGTTTTCACACCAACTCCTTGGTCAAATGCCAACAAAGATGAATGGCAGTCTATTTTTTCGACCAATGTTCAAACCCCGTTCTTTTTAACCCAAGCATTATTAGAGCTGCTCAAGGTTAATAATGGATCGGTTATAAATTTAATCGATATCCACGCTGACCGAACATTAGAAAACCACCCAATTTATTGCGCCAGCAAGTCAGCTTTAAAAAGCCTTACTTTATCTTTAGCAAAAGATCACGGAGATGTACTGCGTTGCAATGGTGTAAGCCCAGGTGCAATTTTATGGCCAGAAGATGAAGGCGAAATACCATCAGAAGCGCAACAAGAGATTCTTAAAAAGATTCCAATGCAACGCCTTGGAAATGAAAGCAATATAGCCGACACCGTTTTATTCTTATGCACCAATGATTATATTAACGGGCAAATTATAAACGTAGACGGGGGAAGAACGACCCATAGTTAGAGGTGATGGAAAATGTGAGTCAAAAGAATTGAGCCTCACATCGTACGAGGGCAACCCCTGCCCGATCAAATACGCTTACTTATAACTCTACCCGCCACAATTTTTGCGAATCTTTATCAAAGAAAAACCATAATCGAGCATACGTCACTTGCTGCTCTGGGTGCATTACATCTGGAGCAATATCCATAAGCGGCAACAATACAAATGCATTTTTAGTAATTTCATCACGAGGTAATTGTACCCCGTCAATAACCCCCACTAAGTCATCGTAAGTAAGGATATCAATATCCAAGGTACGACCACTGAACTTCGGACCCGTACGGTCCCTACCGTATTTATCTTCAATTATCTTTAGTGATTTACTTAATTCACCCACTGGTAAATCTGTTTCAAATTTTGCAACTAGGTTGTAAAACGTATCACCATCAAAGCCCACCGACTCGCTTTCGTAAATAGGCGATAACTCTAATCCAGAAAAATGATCAGCTAATTCTTGCAAGCACACTTTAATATGCTTTTCTTTTTCGATATTACTGCCAATGCTGACATATACAATTGCCATTACTTACGCTTCCTCGATCACACTGGGCTGAGGTTTATAAATATCTAGGCCTTCAATATCATCTTTTGTACGTTCAACTTGAACGCCTACAGCAATGGCGCCACGAATCGCTCCGGGCTTACTCAGTTTAAGGTTCAACCAAGGCACGTTAAATTCAATCAGTATAATTTGGGCAATGGCTTCAGCCATGGTTTCAACCAATAAAAACTCACTTTCACCGATAAAACTGATTAAACGTTTTGATACATTTTTATAGTTTAATGCCTGCTCTATCATCTCACTTTTAGCGGCTGGCTTATTATCCCACGCCATTTCAAGATCAATTCTCACAATTTGCTTAACTTCACGCTCCCAATCATAAATACCAATGATGGTCTCGATCTCTAAACCTTCTACAAAAACCTTATCCATATTTATCCTTGGAACACTCACAAACGTAAAACACTTAAAAATGATATAACACAAAAATTAAATAGCGGGTAAATCCGCCATAGGCCATCTAGGATGAATTACTATTTCATCTCCGTCTTTCTGGCCCGCGTTCATTCTTTGGCAGCCAGCGTAAGCAATCATGGCGCCGTTATCGGTACAAAATTCAGGTCTTGGGTAAAACACCTGACCTTTTTTCTTGGCCATTAACTCTTCAAGCTTCTTTCTTAAATACTTATTAGCACTTACACCACCTGCAATCACCAAACGCGTACGTTCGGTTTGATCAAGCGCGCGACGACACTTAATCACCATGGTATCCACCGCCGCTTGCTCAAATGCCAAGGCTATATCCGCTTTATCTTGTTCGGTTAAACCTGTTTCTTCTTGGCATTTAAGAATGGTGTTTCTAGCCGATGTTTTTAAGCCGCTAAATGAGAAATCTAAACCAGGACGATCCGTCATTGGCCGAGGGAATTTAAAACGCCCTGCCACACCATTGGCCGCTAAACGCGCGATGTGCGGGCCACCAGGATAAGGCAAATCCATCATTTTTGCGGTTTTATCAAACGCTTCACCCGCGGCATCATCGATGCTCTCGCCCAGTAATTCGTATTGGCCTATGCCTTTCACATCTACCAGTTGGGTATGACCGCCACTTACTAACAGGGCTACAAATGGAAATTCTGGTGCAGAGTCTTCTAATAAAGGGGCCAATAAATGCCCTTCCATATGATGAACAGCTAGCGTGGGTAACCCCCAACTCCAAGCAAGGCTACGGGCCAAACAAGCCCCAACTAATAATGCCCCCGCCAAACCTGGGCCTGATGTATAGGCAATACCATCCAGATCTTCAGAGCGACAGTTGCCTTCAGCTAATACCTGCTTAATTAACGGTATCGACTTTCGAATATGGTCTCGACTGGCCAATTCAGGTACTACACCGCCATAATTGGCGTGCATTTCCACCTGACTGTACAGAGCATGGGACAATAACCCCTTCTCTGAATCATATATGGCGACACCTGTTTCATCGCAACTGCTTTCTATGGCTAAAACTCGCATGCCAACCTCACTATTTTTCGCGTTGGCTATTCTACTTAGAGCCAGCCCATAACGCCATAGCCCAGTAAACATAAGGGATTAAGCGTCATATTTACGGGTTTCAACTATACTGATTCTAGCTTTGCATTTACCCCGTAAAACAAGTAGAATTCCCCGCCTCAATAGGGCCTGTGTGGTTTCCAATCACATAAGTGCGAGCAAAAGATTCCAAATAGATGGGCTTTGCCGTCTATTTCAGTCAACGGATACAAAGGTAATTTATATGCCACAAGTTAAAGTAAAAGAAAACGAGCCATTTGACGTAGCACTACGTCGCTTCAAACGTTCTTGCGAAAAAGCGGGTGTACTTTCAGAAGTACGTCGTCGTGAGCAGTTTGAAAAGCCTACAACTGAACGCAAGCGTAAAAAAGCAGCCGCTGTTAAGCGTCACGCTAAAAAAGTTTCTCGCGAAACTCGTAAAATGACTCGTCTTTACTAAGCACTGAATAGAGACACCGTCAGAGATAATATGATGACTGATCAAAGCCTAATACTAGTACTTAAAGCCGCAGTGAAAACTGCCATGCGCGCGAAAGACAAACCTCTTACGCAAGCTGTTCGCTCTATATTGGCTGAGATCAAACGTGTTGAAGTTGACGAACGCATCGAACTGGATGACGCTCGTGTTCTTGCCATTATGGACAAGATGGTAAAGCAACGTCGTGACTCTATTAAGCAGTATGAAGATGCAGGCAGAACTGAGCTTGCAGCAGTAGAGCATTACGAAGTTGGCGTTATTCAGGACTTCCTTCCGGAAGCCCTATCCGACGAAGAGTTATCTGCCATTGTGGTTCAAGCAGTTGCAGATAGCGGTGCCTCTGGCATGCAAGATATGGGTAAAGTTATGGGACTTGTTAAACCACAAGTTGCAGGACGAGCCGATATGGGTGCCATCAGCAAATTGGTTAAAGACAAGCTCGCTTAATGAGCTTTTCTTTGGCAATCTAAAGGGTCTATGGCAGGCCGAATCCCCCAAGCATTCATTGATGACCTTTTATCACGCGTAAACATTGTAGACGTGGTAGACAGTCGTATCCGCTTAAAAAAAGCCGGTAAGAATCACAGCGCATGCTGCCCATTTCATAACGAAAAAACCCCATCGTTTACTGTCGCATCTGACAAACAGTTTTATTACTGCTTTGGTTGTGGCGCCAAAGGCAATGCCGTTGGCTTTGTTATGGAATATGACAATATCGACTTTCCAGAAGCCGTTACTCTTCTTGCCGATTCAGTGGGCATGGAAGTTCCAAAAGAAGACATATCCCCTTTTCAACAAAAACAGCAACAAGAACGCGTTAGCCTTTATGAGTTAATGGGCAGTTCAAACGAATATTATCAACAGCAACTCCGCTTTCATGAAGGCAAACAGATTGCTGTGGATTATTTAAAAAATCGCGGACTGTCAGGCACCGCCGCCAAGTTTTTTAATATTGGCTACGCCCCCCCAGGTTGGGACAACCTTAAAAACACCATCGAGCTAGACAGCAACAACCAAGTCGATGATGAAAAACACAAAGGCCTTGTAGACACCGGTATGCTAGTGGTCAAAGACAACGGCAGCTCATATGACCGTTTTCGGAACCGCATTGTATTTCCCATTCGCGATGTTCGCGGCCGCACCATTGCCTTTGGCGCACGAACATTAGGCGATGACAAACCCAAGTATTTAAATAGCCCCGAAACTCCAATATTTAATAAAGGCCAAGAACTATATGGTCTTTACGAATGCAGGCAAATCCGCCAGCCACTTAAGCGCTTTCTAGTGGTTGAAGGCTATATGGATGTAGTTGCCCTGCATGAATTTGGCCTTCATTACGCCGTGGCCACACTGGGCACCGCTACCAGCCCAACGCACCTGCAAAAATTATTCAAAATTGCCCCCGAAGTCATCTTTTGTTTTGATGGTGACGATGCAGGCAGAAAAGCGGCTAAACGCGGCCTTGAGCAAGCCCTTCCGATACTAGAAGATGGCCAACAAATTCGATTCATGTTCCTACCTGACGGCGAAGACCCCGATACGATTATTCGCAAAGAAGGGAAAGAAGGCTTTGAGCAGCGCATAGGCAATGCCCTAGGTATCGCTGAATACATGATCAAGCAATTAAAATCAGACATTGAAGACCCTGAAAGCATCGAAGGTCGCGCGCGCCTAGCCAAGCTGGCTGGGCCCATGAT
>JAWUVN010000040.1:0-17226 GCA_034112345.1 Bermanella sp.
ACTAGATTAACCCATCACCGCCCAAGAGACAGGGTGTTTAGGGTGAGCCAAATACTTATTTAACGGTTCCACCTTTGGCAAGCTTCCCGCGCGAGCTTATGCTGCGTGCCCTTGTCATCTGTCCATAAGCATCCAGAATCGAAGGTTAGCGGGCAATTAAGCCGCTAGTGCGTAGTTTTCGTCGTTTGCGACTAAAATATGTATAACGGGGATTTAGGTGATCATTATACCCTCACCACATGCACCTAAAGCTTCATCAACGATGTCGAATCCAAAATCATCCCCAAAGCTCTTTGGTTAAGGTAATTGTATGGGCGGTGGCAGCCTTTTACAAGGCATGGTTTGGTTTAGAGCGGGTTATATGATTGATTTGTGGGGTTTGGGTTGTTTAGTACTCAAAATCATCAGATTTATTAGGTCGTAGAACCCATTATCACATTGGCGTTTTGTGTGTGCTGTTGTAGTCTGGCTGCATTCAATCCAATAAAAATAATAACGGGTGAGTAATGGAAATCACGTATCTTTTAAAAAATGGTTTGCTGGTTGATGGTTCTGGTCAGCCTTCTTATGTGGCCAATGTGTTGATGCAGGAAGGGCGTTTAAGTATTTTAGATGATGCCGGTTTGTCAGGTTTAAATCTTGATGATGTCTCTCAAATTGATTGTACGGGTAAGGTGATTGCACCTGGTTTTATCGATGTGCACAGCCACATGGATTACTTTGCCATTACCGACGCACCCGAAAACTTTGATCCGTTTGTGGCGCAGGGCATTACTACTATGGTGGTGGGTAACTGTGGGTTTAGCCCGTTTGGTTTTAAGTGTGGTACGCCCCATCAGCATTTGATTGAAAATTCGTTATTTAAAGAGGGCCATGGTGATATTAGCTGGAGCAGTTTTTTAGGTTACCAAGAGCAAATAGGGTCTTATGGTACGCGCCCCAATTTATTAAGTTTGGTGGGGCATGGTGTATGTCGTACGTCTTTAAATGGGTTCAGCTCAGATACGTTAACCGATCAGCAGTATCAAGAAATGCTGAGTTTGTTAGACGAGTCGTTATCGCAAGGGGCGGCGGGTGTGTCACTAGGTTTGCAGTATAAGCCGGGTGTGTTTGCATCAATGGATGAATTAAAAGACGTGGCTCGCTTGGTTAAAAAGCACGATAAGGTGTTAACCGTGCACGCTAAAGCGTATTCGGTATTGTCGGGTACTTATCCCATGAACCCATTTGGTAAGGCCCATAACTTACGCGCCATTGATGAGATGTTAGATCTTGCTCGCGAGACTGGGGTTAAGTTGCAGTTTTCGCATTTAATTTTTGTGGGTAAAAAAACGTGGCCAACATTGCAACAAGCCATTGCCAAATTTGATCAAGCTATTGCTGATGGCGTAGATGTTAAGTTTGATATGTTTCCGTATCCGTTTGGTGCCACTTTGTTAAATACCATTTTGCCTGAGTGGGTTATGGCTAATATGCCGGGTATTTTACGTAAAACTTTGCCTATGTTGCGTTTACGTTTTGAAGCATTTTTTGGCTTTAACAGTGTGGGTCTAGGTTACGATTGTATTCAGATAACCGATGCTTGTTGTGATGCGTACCGTCAATACAACGGTTTGTTTGTATCCGAGATTGCACAGCAAGTAGGTAAGGGTGAGTTTGATGTGATGCTTGATATTTTGGATCAATCAAATGCCGAAGCCCGCGTGATGTTTCATCGTTATTATAATGATGAAATTATTCAAACGTTAATGCAGCACCCAGCCGCATTGTTTATGACTGATTCTTGGCCCGAACCTTCGGGTGTTGAGAATGCAGCAACCTTTGGTGCGTTTCCTAAGTTTTTACAAATAGCCCGCGACAGTGGCAACATTTCTTTAGAGTCTATCATTACGCGTATGACCAAAGAAGCAGTGGATCGTTTTGGGATAAAAGAGCGTGGTTTGATTAAAGATGGCTACATTGCTGATGTGGTGGTGTTTGATTGGAACGCGGTGCAAGACAATACCAGTCGCGCTGCGTGTAGCGCGCCACCAACCGGTATCGAGCATGTGTTTGTAAATGGCGTATGGTCGGTTAAAAATGGGCAGGCAGTTAAGGGTGAGCGCAATGGGGATTTTTTGAAGGTGGCAGGTTAATAGTTGAGTGAGTAAAGGGTGTTTAACCTTTTAATATTTATGTTATGCGAAATGTTGCTGCGGTTTGATGGTGTATTACGCGCTTTGCGCTAATAGCACCTCTTCTTTTAGGGTTGTATTTGTAGGGGGGTAAATTACAGGCAATAAAAAAGGCTCTTTAAGAACCTTTTTTTAGTCTTATCATTTAGCGAGTGCTGTGCTTCATGATGCGTTCTTTTTGTTTATTCCAATCTTTTTCTTTGCTTGCTTCACGTTTGTCGTGGGCTTGCTTACCTTTACCTAGGGCCATGTTTATTTTCACACGGGGGCCTTTCCAGTACATTTCTAAGGCCACCATGGTGTAGCCTTTTTGATCTGCGTTTACAGCAAACTTGTCAATTTCTCTACGGTTAAGCAGCAGTTTACGATCGCGACGCGGTGTACAGAGTACGTGGGTGCTGGCTTCATTTAACGGGGTGATGTTGCAACCTGTTAACCAAGCTTCGCCCTTATGAATGATCACAAATGAATCGGTTAAGTGACACTTACCTGCGCGAATGCTTTTTACTTCCCAGCCTTCTAGTACCAAACCGGCTTCGGTGAAGTTATCTAGGATAAAATCGTGTCGAGCGCGTTTATTTTGGCAAATGGTGGAGCCATTGCTTTTTGATTTTTTCTTACTTTTAGCCATGTGGCGAATTATAGGGCCACTTTGTCTAAAAAGATACGATTTATAGCGGTTAGATGGAGTGGTTAATGCTCATCCTAGCCTTGGTTTAATAAGTCTCTTGAGCTAGTAGGTGAAAATCTGGACAATAGGCAAAAATATAATAGTGCAGGTTACTTTTTATGGCGGCAGAACAAAACAGCATTCACGGATTGTGGCGAAACCGCTGGTTATTCATATTGGCTGCTACAGGTTCTGCGGTTGGATTAGGTAATATTTGGAAGTTTCCATACATCACGGGCGAAAACGGCGGTGGTGCTTTTGTTTTAGTTTACCTTGTGTGTATCTGTTTAATTGGTTTACCGGTGATGCTGGCCGAGGTAATGCTTGGCCGAATGGGTCGCCAAAGCCCCATAAATACCATGCGTGCCATTGCTAAAGATGCAGGTGCAAATCGCTTATGGAGCGGCATTGGTTGGATGGGTGCGGTTGCTGGCTTTTTGATCCTTTCATTTTATTCCGTTATTGCCGGTTGGGCGTTGGCGTATATTTTTAGAATGGCAGGTGGTGTGTTTGATGGCGCAACTGCTGAGACAGCCAGTACTACGTTTAATAGTTTAATTGGTAACCCTGAAGTGCTGTTGGCTTGGCACAGTATATTTATGGTGCTGACCATTGCGGTGGTGGCACGGGGTGTTAACCAGGGCTTAGAAAAAGCCATTCGAATTTTAATGCCTATGTTGTTTGTATTGCTGTTTTTATTAATGGGTTACGCTTTAACCAGCGATGGTTTTGCTGAAGGCTTTTCGTTTTTATTCAGTTTTGATTTTAGTAAGTTAACATCTGAAAGTGTTGTGATTGCATTGGGTCATGCGTTTTTTACGTTAAGCCTGGGGTTGGGTGCCATTATGGCCTATGGCGCTTATATGCCGTCAGATGTGAGTGTTGGTAAAACCGTGGTGCTGGTGGCTATTTTAGATACCTTGGTTGCACTGGCAGCTGGTTTGGCAATTTTCCCTATTGTTTTTGCTAACGGATTGGAGCCTGGTGCGGGCCCTGGTTTGTTATTTCAAACCTTGCCGATTGCGTTTGGGCAAATGCCTTTAGGTTCTGTGTTTGGTACCTTGTTCTTTGTATTAATTACATTTGCAGCGTGGAGTTCTTCGATTTCATTGGCCGAACCTATTGTGGCTTGGGCGGTTGAATCCCGAGGAATGAGCCGAGCAAGTGCCGCGACCTGGGTGGGCGTGTTAGCTTGGTTGTTGGGCTTGGGAACCGTGTTGTCGTTTAATCTTTGGGATGATGTGACGATATTTGGCAAAACCATTTTTGACTCTCTGGACTTCTTAACCACTAATATTCTATTGCCGTTGGGTGGTTTAATGATCGCGGTATTTGTGGGCTGGGTGATGCGTAAATCGGATGTGTCTAACGAAGTGAAAATGAGTAACCCTGTGTTGTTTAAAGCATGGATGATTATGTTGAAGTTTGTAGCACCCGTTGGTGTTGCCTTTGTGTTGATTAATGGCTTGGTGCTTGCGATTACTGAATTATCATTAATCGAATTTTTGAAATAAAAGAGTAGTTGTAATGGCTCGTATAGAACGCTCGGCCTTGGTGATGCATACTGCCGAGCAGATGTTTGATTTAGTGTGTGATGTGAGATTGTATCCGGAATTTTTACCCTGGTGCGTAGCCGCGCATGTTGAAAACGAAACAGATACCCAATTAGTGGCGGGTATGACCATTAGTAAAGCAGGCATAAACCAAACTTTTACTACGCAGAATATTAAGAAGCGCCCCGAATATATGACTCTAGAGCTGTTAGATGGGCCGTTTTCTAAGTTACATGGCAAGTTCAGCTTTCAGCCGTTGTCAGATGAAGCGTGTAAAGTAATTTTAGAATTGGATTTTGAAGTGGCCGGTAAAATACTATCTATGACATTGGGTCCAGTTTTTAAACAAGCCGCTAATACGATGGTAGATGCATTTGTACAGCGAGCTGGCGTTATTTACGCAGCTAAATAGTGATACACCTAAATATAAGTGTATAAAAAATTGAATGACTGGTTTTGTTGTAACAAAGCCTGCAGTGATAAGAACGATTTAGAGACACATAACGATGGCAAAGATTACAGTAGAGGTGGCTTACGCGACCCCAGAAAAACAAAAGATATTGGCGTTTGAAGTAGAAGAAGGTACTACTGTTTTTCAAGGTGCTGAGTTATCTGGCATTGTTAAAGAGTTTCCTGAGATTGTATTGGCCGATTCTAAAATGGGCATCTTTGGAAAGGGCGTTCGCAACCCTCAAGAAGAAGTATTGCGCGAAAGTGATCGTGTAGAGATTTACCGTCCGCTGATCATTGATCCTAAAGTTGCCCGTGCTAACCGAGCAGCAAAAGCAGCGGTAGTGGCTAAAGCCGATAAAGAAGTAGTAAGAGCAGATCGGGCGGTGGAAAAAGCCAAAGAGAAAGCGGAGAGAGAAGAGCAAAAAACCAAAGACGCAGAATAAAATCTTAGCTAATGTAGGTTTATATTTGCCTGTTTAAAAGACCCGAAAGGCTCTTTTTTGGTTTTGCCGGTTTGCTTTGCACGGGTTTAATTTTTCATGCGTTGATACAGCTGCTGCCATCGTACGAGTCGCGCCCTGTGCGCGATAGCAAAAATCCAATTGAAATGGCTGTGTAGTGGTGGCGAGGCTTCTAATTAGAATTCATACCAGCGTTTAGATGTGTTTGGAATTAGGTCGTAGGAGTCGCACCCTGTGCGCGCTTCCAAAAATACAATTGAAATGGCTGCGTAGTGGTGGACAGGGTTCTAATTAGATTTCATACCACCGTTTCAATGTGTTTGACATTAGGTCGCAGGTATCGCGCACAGGGCGCGACTCGTACGGTGATTACTTTATAGGTGAATGGCTAAAACCGTAGGGTGTGAGCTGAGTTTGATGCATGTTTCAGTAGGCAATAAAAAAGGGCCAAAAGGCCCTTTTAGGTATTGATTAAGCGTTTAGCTTTTCTCGAAAGCCTTGACTGGCTTATCTTCTTTGGTTCGTAGCACTGGCTGAGTAGAGTTTGGCAGTGATCCTTCATAATGACTGTATTTTTCAGTTTGATCGAAATTTATACGAATCTTATATGTGCTGACTTCATTTTCACGACGTTCTGTACGGTATATGTAGTCCCACTGACGCGTTGAAAAGGTATCTTCTAATACAGGGCTGCCCATAATATAAGACACTTGGCGCTTGTTCATACCGGGCTTTAGCTTGTCCAGCATGTCTTGAGTAACTATGTTGCCTTGCTGGATATTCAGTTTATATACCTGCATGGTGCAAGCAGATAATAATGTGATAAGAGTGGCTGTGATAATAAGTCGGAACATGTACAATAACCGTTATAAATAATTGATTGAATAATACCTTAAGTTGCGAAACTCGCAACGACCAATGGGCATACTATGGCAGATGAGAACCTAGAATTACGCAAAGCAGGTCTTAAAGTGACACTGCCACGGGTAAAAATACTGCAAATTTTAGAAGCAGCGACCGAACCGCACATGAGTGCGGAAGATGTTTATAAAGCATTGATGGAAGCCGATGAAGATGTAGGCTTGGCGACAGTGTATCGAGTACTGACTCAATTTGAGACAGCAGGACTGGTTGAACGTCATAACTTTGATGGCGGCCATAGCGTATTTGAACTAGATCGCGGCGATCACCATGACCACATGGTATGTGTGAAAACGGGTAAAGTGATCGAATTCATGAACGAAGAAATCGAAAAGCTGCAGTATAAGATTGCTGAAGAATACGGATATGAATTAGTAGAGCACAGCTTGGTGCTTTATGTGAGACCTAAAGGCGAAAAGTAAGCTTGGGTTACCGATTCCATAAAAAAGCCAACTTAGCGATAAGTTGGCTTTTTTTATGCCTGTATAAAATTGAATGTGCTGAGTCAGTGTTATGAATGGGTTAATAAATGGATAAATTCAGTTTATTAATTTTAATCTGGCTTGGTTTACCGGCTTATTATTAGCAGGCTGGAAGGGTGCTTAATAGAGACTTTTTAGCGGTGTCTACATCTGTGATCATCTTGTGATATTTAAATACGATGTATTTTGATACTTCGTTTACAAGGTCGTTTTGCAAAGATTTAAAGGTAATAAATGCAAGGTGGCTAGGTGTCATTAGAAGGATGATGGCGGGCAAGTTAGTTGGTTTTTTCGGTATTAATGTATTGCCCGAATTAAATCATGGGGTTAATTTAATTCGGGGCTTATCCACACAGAGTCGATTATGGCTATCTCGTATAAAGCCTCCTTTTTATTTTTAGTTGTTTTCTAGTGTTTTATAAAAAATAAGTTGTGCATAGCGGATGCTTGGTTAGTAAAAAATAGAAAAAACCACCAGTATTAGAAGGGCAACATAATAAGCATCACTTACTTTTAATGGCGTAGCTGACTTTAGGTTGGGTTGACGATGATGGTGTTTGTCACTGCCATGGGTGCTTTTCATAATCATGCTTGAGCTGCCACTAGCATGTCTTTGGCATGGGCCAGTGTTAGGTCACTAATTTCTAATCCGCCCATCATTCGGGCAAGTTCTTGTTGTCTTTGATCTGGGCCCAATTCACGCATTTGTGTACGAGTTTGTTGTTTTCCGCTGAGTTTGTTTACCAGTAGGTGGTGATGCGCTAACGCAGCCACTTGTGGTTGATGGGTCACGCTGATTACTTGCTTGTTGCTGCCTAGGTCTTTTAATAGGCGACCCATGCGCTCTGCGGTTGCACCGCCCACACCTACATCAATTTCATCAAATATTAATGTGCTAGGGCCTTCTTGAATTAAAATTTGCAGCGCTAGGCTGACTCGCGAAAGCTCGCCGCCAGATGCTACTTTGTTTAAAGGTTGCAATGGTTGGCCGGGGTTAAAGCTGACTAACAATTGAATCTCGTCTAGGCCATATTGGTTTGCGTTGTGTATGGGTTGGGCATCTACAACAAATGATACTTGTGCTTTATCTAATGCCAGCAGTTTTAACTGCTTTAATAGTTCTTTGCATAACTTGGTTGATGTTTTTTTGCGTGCACTGCTTAAGGCTTGTGCGTGGCCAATATAAGATTGTTCTACGGTTTCAAGTTCGACAAGTAAGTCATCTAGTGATTGGTCTTGTCCTTTTAGTTCGGCAAGCTCTTGGCTCAGTTTATTGTGCAAAGGCAGTAATTCTTCTGGGCGTACTTTATGTTTGCGCGCCAGTTCATAAATTGCGTTTAAGCGTTCTTCTACATGCTGTAGTCGCTGTGGATTAATTTCAAAGCCGTCAATGTAGCTGCTGAGTTCGTTACAGGCTTCATCAACGATTACGTAGGCTTGATTCAATAATTCATGAGCAATCTTTAGTGCAGGGCTGGTTTCAAAAAATGAATCAAGTTTTTGCAGTGCGTATTGAATGGCTTGGTAGGCATCAGTTTGGTCGTCGTCGTTTTGACATAGGTGCAATGCTTGTTGGGCGCTTAGTAAATGTGTTTCGGCATTGGCCAGTCGTTTTTGCTCATTTTCTAGAGAATCCAGTTCATTTTCTTCTAGGTCTAGCAGGTCCATTTCTTGAACCTGATATTCTAATAGTTGAGCGCGGGCCAGTACTTCATCGCTTTGGTTCTGTAGGCGTTCTACTTGTTTTTTGATTTTTTGCCAGCTTGTAAAGTGATGCTTTACATCGCTAGCAAGCTGGCCGTAGTTGCCATAGTTATCTAGTAAGGTTCGTGGGCTGTCTTTATGCAGCAGCATTTGATGAGCGTGTTGCCCATGGATATCCACTAAGTGTTCACCAAGGTCTTTTAGTTGCTGCAGTGGAGCGGGGCGACCGTTGATGTATCCGCGGCTGCGACCTTCATTGGTGATGATTCTAGATAGAATTAGTTGGTCTTGATCGCCGTCTAGGTCGTTTTCAAGTAACCATTTTTTAACAGGGCTCTTAGGGCTTTTCGGTAAATCAAAGCAAGCATATATCTCTGCTTTATTGGCACCGGGGCGGACTTGGCTTCCGTCTGCTTTATGACCTGTCGCCAGTGATAAGGCATCTAACATGATGGATTTACCCGCACCGGTTTCACCTGTTACGGCAGTAAAGCCTTTCGAGAGATCCAGCTCTAAGCTTTCAACAATTGTAAAATCTTTAATTGATATGTGGCTTAGCATTTGAATCTCTCCTGGGTGAGGTATCGGGCTTATGTGGTTAAGCCTGTTTATTCATACAAGTGTTTTTACATACAGTATTTATACACCAAAAACACTGTATGTAAAGCCAGTATTCTAATTCTGTGGATAATTAAGCAATTCCCATCTGTTTTTTGTGTGATTTCATGGTTTTTTGCTTGAAACCGTTTTTTCCATCCCCATATAGGTTTCCATCTAAAAGTGAATTTGTAGCATTAAATGGAGTGTCCGATGTCGGAACAGGAAAACAACCCAGAAGTTGAAAACCCAGAAATAGACGTTTCTGATTTAGATGTTGAAGCATCTGAAAGCACTGATTCTTTAGCCGCATTACAAGAAGAAGTCGCTAAGTTAAAAGAAGACGTTTTACGTGCTCAAGCGGATGCACAAAATGTACGCCGCCGTGCTGAACTGGATGTGGAGAAAGCCCATAAATTCAGTACTGAGAAGTTTGCACGTGAGCTATTGGATATTGTTGATAACTTAGAGCGAGCGATTGCAGCTGCGCCTGAAGATGATGTTGTTAAACCATTATTAGAGGGCGTTGAGATGACTCAAAAAACGTTCTTATCAACACTGGCCAAGTTTAAAGTAGAAGTGGTTGATCCAGAAGGTCACCCTTTTGACCCTGAACTTCACCAGGCAATTAGCATGGTCGATGCACCGGATGCTGAACCAAATACTGTATTGAATGTTGTTCAAAAGGGCTACACCAACCATGGTCGTTTATTACGACCAGCTATGGTTGTTGTGTCTAAAGCGGCACCTAAGGTAGACGCGAAAGCGTAAACATCTTGGGCTTTGCCTTGGCATGGCCCAGTTTGTTAGAAGGTATTCATTAATACCTTGTTTGTTACAAAAAATATTTAACAACTTCTCTTTCTAGAGGTTGAAAAGAAAAAAGGCCATACCCATATAAGGGTTAAGCTAAAAAGTTAATTAGACTCCACTGGAGTCGCCATATAGAGCCTGCGCTCTACTGAATTAAGATTGGAGAAAAAAATGGGTAAAATAATTGGTATCGATTTAGGCACAACTAACTCTTGTGTGTCTGTATTAGATGGCGACAAATATCGCATTCTTGAAAATGCTGAAGGCGAACGTACTACGCCTTCTATCATTGCTTATGCAGATGATGGCGAAATTTTGGTAGGTCAGCCTGCTAAGCGTCAAGCGGTAACAAATCCTACAAATACATTATTCGCGATTAAGCGTTTAATCGGTCGTCGTTTTGAAGATAAAGTGGTTCAAAAAGACATCTCAATGGTGCCTTACACAATTACTAAAGCCGACAACGGTGATGCATGGGTTGAAGTGAAGGGCGAAAAATACGCGCCACCTCAAATCTCTGCTGAAATTCTTAAGAAAATGAAAAAGACTGCTGAAGATTTCTTGGGCGAGTCTGTAACAGAAGCGGTTGTTACTGTTCCTGCTTACTTTAACGATGCACAGCGTCAAGCGACTAAAGATGCTGGTAAAATAGCTGGTCTAGACGTTAAGCGTATTATCAACGAACCAACAGCTGCAGCACTTGCTTACGGCATGGATAAAGATGGCGGCGATCGCACCATCGCGGTTTACGATTTAGGTGGTGGTACTTTTGATATCTCTATCATCGAAATTGCTGACGTTGATGGCGAAAAACAATTTGAAGTACTAGCTACTAACGGTGATACGTTCCTTGGTGGTGAAGATTTCGATATGCGCGTTATCGAATTTCTAGCAGAAGAATTTAAGAAAGACACAGGCATGGATATCAAGGGTGATCCTCTTGCGATGCAACGTCTTAAAGAAGCGGGCGAAAAAGCGAAAGTTGAATTGTCTTCTGCTTCTCAAACAGATGTTAACTTGCCTTACATCACGGCTGATGCAACCGGTCCTAAGCACTTAAACGTTAAACTGACTCGTGCGAAATTAGAATCTCTAGTTGAAGACCTTGTTAAAGCGTCTATCAAGCCGTGTGAGCAAGCACTTAAAGATTCTGGTTTAAGCCTTTCTGAAATCGAAGAAGTTATCTTGGTCGGTGTTCAGACTCGTATGACAATGGTTCAGGCAGCGGTTACTGCTTTCTTTGGTAAAGAGCCACGTAAAGATGTTAACCCTGATGAAGCCGTTGCAATGGGCGCATCTATTCAAGGTGCCGTACTAGCTGGTGATGTAACAGACGTTCTTCTTTTAGATGTAACGCCTCTTACTTTAGGCATCGAAACAATGGGTGGCGTAGCGACTCCAGTTATCGATAAGAACACAACGATCCCGACTAAAAAGTCTCAAGTGTTCTCAACAGCTGACGACAATCAGTCTGCTGTAACGATCCATGTTGTTCAAGGTGAGCGTAAGCAAGCATCTTCAAACAAATCATTAGGTCGTTTCGATTTATCTGATATTCCTTCTGCTCCACGTGGCCAGCCACAAATCGAAGTAACGTTCGACATTGATGCTAACGGTATCTTGAATGTTAACGCGAAAGATAAAGCGACAGGTAAAGAACAGTCTATCGTGATTAAAGCGTCTTCTGGCCTAAGCGATGAAGAGATCGAGCAAATGGTTCAAGATGCTGAAGCCAATGCTGAAGCGGATAAAAAGTTCGAAGAAATGATTCAAGTTCGTAACACTGCTGATGGCATGGTTCACGCTACTAAGAAAACGCTTGAAGAAGCTGGCGACAAAGCAACTGAAGAAGAGAAAACTGCAATTGAAGCAGCGATCACTGAAGTTGAAGAAGCGCTTAAAGGCGACGACAAAGAAGTTATCGAAGCCGCAACGACCAAGCTTACTGAAGCATCTTCTGGTCTGGCTCAACGTATGTATGCTGAACAAGCAGCAGCTGGCGAGCAAGGTGCAGAACAAGCTGAAGGCGCAGCGCAAGACGACGACGTTGTTGATGCTGAGTTTGAAGAAGTAAAAGACAGCAAGTAATTTAAAATTACAGTTGTTCGCTACTATTTATTAGATGTAAAAATACACTAATAAATAGTGGCAAAAACTCCATAGGCGCTTAATGCGCCTTTGCTGTTTCAGTAAAGAAGAGAAGATTCATGTCTAAACGTGATTATTACGAAATATTAGGAGCCAGCAAAAGCGATGACGCGAAAGCCATTAAGCGCGCGTATCGTAAACTGGCCATGAAGTATCACCCAGATCGCAATCCGGATGATGCAGCAGCAGAAGAAAAATTCAAAGAAGCCACTGAAGCATACGAAGTGCTAAGCGATGATCAAAAACGCGGCGCTTATGATCAATATGGTCATGAAGGTGTTAATCAGCAAGGTGGTGGCGGTGGTCAGGGTAACTTCAGCGACATCTTTGGTGATGTGTTTGGGGATATCTTTGGCGGTGGTGGTGGTCGAGGCGGCTCTCGTGGCCCACAGCGTGGTAGCGATTTAAAATACAACCTTGAGCTGACTTTAGAGCAAGCGGTTAAAGGCGCTGAAGTTAAAATTCGTGTTCCTACTTTAGTGAACTGCGAAACCTGTGACGGTTCTGGTGCAAAAGACGGCAGCCAGCCAGTTACATGTGGTACGTGCCAAGGCCAAGGCCAAGTACGTATGCAGCAGGGTTTTTTCTCGGTACAGCAAGCGTGTCCAACGTGTCAGGGCCAAGGCTCTATCATTAAAGACAAATGTGGCTCTTGCCATGGTCGCGGCGTAAACGAAGAAACGAAAACGTTAAGCGTTAAGGTTCCTGCGGGCGTTGATAACGGTGATCGTATTCGTTTAACTGGCGAAGGTGAAGCTGGACCACACGGTGGCCCTGCTGGTGATTTATATGTTGAAACGCATATTAAGTCCCATAACATATTTGAGCGTGACGGACGTAACCTGTATTGCGACGTGCCAATCAGCATTGCTGATGCAGCCCTAGGCGGCGAGATTGAAGTGCCAACATTAGATGGTCGCGTTAATCTTAAGATCCCAGCTGAAACACAAAGCGGTAAGTTGTTCCGTTTACGCGGTAAAGGTGTTGTGCCTGTACGCGGTGGTTCACAAGGTGATTTGTTATGCCGTGTGATGGTTGAAACCCCTGTTAAATTAACAGAGCACCAGAAGAAAATTTTAAAGGAATTCCAAGCCAGCTTGAAAGGCGGTGATAAACATTCACCAAGAAAAAAGTCGTGGTTTGATAACGTGAAAATGTTCTTTGAATAAGCTCTAGGTTCAGGGCGCCTTAAAAGCGCTTAAGGATTATTAGTTGCTTGAAAGCCTCATTTTTAACCGTTCGCCCTGAGTATTATGGGTGAATATGTTGAAGGGTGAGGCTTTTTTGTGTTTGTTGGTTTTTGAAGTCACTCACGGAGTGAGCTCGTACGAGGCCACCCTGTGGCCGATTTAGCAGATGCATACGACTCCCGTACTCAGCGAATATCCTGTACAATCCCCATAACTTAAAGATTTATCCGAAAGGTTTTAACCATGACAACTCGTATTGCCATTATTGGTGCCGCAGGCCGCATGGGCCGTATCTTAATTGAAGCCACTGATATCGCTGACGGTGCCAAGCTGGGCGCTGGTATCGTGCTGCCAGATGATAGCTTGTTAGGTTCTGATGCAGGCGAAATGGCCGGTCTAGGTAAGAAACTGGATGTTAAGCTGGTATCTAGCCTAGAAGAAGCGAAAGACGATTTTGATGTGTTGGTTGACTTTACATCGCCAGAAACCACTATGAGCAATATCCAGTTTTGTAATGCCAACGGTAAAGGTATTGTGATTGGAACAACGGGCCTCACTGAAGATCAAAAAGCCACGTTGCAAGCGGCAGGCAAAGAAATGCCAATCGTGTTTGCGCCTAACTACTCAGTGGGCGTTACCTTATGTCTTAACTTATTACGTATGGCAGCGTCAGTTATGGGTGAAGAAAGTGATATTGAAATCATTGAAATGCACCATAAACATAAAGTAGATGCACCGTCAGGCACGGCTTTGCGTTTAGGTGAAGTGGTTGCCGAAACCATGGGCTGGGATTTGAACGAAGTGGCTAATTATGGTCGTGAAGGACAAACCGGTGCCCGCCCACATAAAGAGATTGGCTTTCAAACCATTCGTGGTGGTGATGTTGTAGGTGATCATACCGTTATGTTTGCAACAGAAGGCGAGCGCGTAGAAATTACACATAAAGCCCAAAGCCGTATGACCTTTGCTAAAGGTGCCATACGCGCGGCAGCTTGGTTAAAAGCCCAAGAAAATGGTGTTTATGATATGCAGGATGTTTTAGGGTTTTAATATTATAACCTAACGATTAAATTACTTAGAAGCCGAATTTACGAATAGTGAGTTCGGTTTTTTTATGCTTACTAATTATTGAAAATGTGATTTACCTTAGTAAAATTAAGGTTATGCATTAATGATAGCCAGGTTTGATGAGGTTAAGACAAGACTTAATGCATATTTTTTAGGTCAAAGTATGTCAAAAATCTTGTTTAAAATTGACCCAAGAATAAACCATAAATATAGCGCCCAAGTTTCTTATTTTATTCGTTATATATGCGTTTAAGTTATTGTGTTGGTTTCGATATGCTGTGTAGTATTCAGATGGTAAAACTATGAATGTTTACTTTTAATAACAATAAAAAAATAAAGGTTATGCTGTGTTAAGTACTATTTTATCCAAATCTGTTTTAAATAAGTCTTTGAAGAAAAGTTTATTGGTTTCGTCAATTGCGCTGGTTGCTGCGTGTGGTAGTGAAAATGAGTCCGGTTTAGTTAATACCGATTACACTGCTATTACTGAGGACTCTGTGCCAGAAGGTTTTGCTTATGAGTCTGGAGTATCAGCAACGTTCTATTCAAATGAAGTTTATGGCCCGGATGAACGAAATGTATTTGATATTTATTTACCAGAATCCCAAGAGCCAACGCCTCTTATTATTTTTGTACACGGTGGTGGTTTTTTCACTGGGGATAAGAGCGCAGCTTACGACTCTCCAGAAGACATAAATGAAGTACTTGATGCGGGTGTTGCGTTTGCGACTATTAACTACAGTTTATTAGATGTACCTGGTTTTAATGACGCTGAAGTAAACGATACAGAGGGTCTTGGTAAATCTCTTTCAGATGTAAAAGAGGCATTACAATATATTCGTCATAACGCCACAGAGTTTAATGTGGATCCAGAAAATATCGCTATGTATGGCGTATCCGCAGGTGCAATTTCGTCACTTTGGCTAGCATATAGCGATGACATGGCTGATTTATCTGCTCGTGAAACTTTCAACGCATCTGAGTCAACTCGAATTGTGGCTGCAGGTGCGATTGAAACACAAGGTAGTATGGATGTTGTTCGTTGGGAAGAGATTTTAGAATCCATTGGAGTAACGCTAGAAGTTGCAGCTGGGCTTACTTTAAGTTTAATGGAATCTGTTTTAGCCATTGAGGCGAGTGATACGGCTACTTCTTTAGCCTTGATGCGTGAAGAAACAGGTGAAATTGCTGACTTTCGTGCCACCCTTGATATTCCTGTATTAATTGATAATGAAGATCCTGCAGTATTTGTATCCAACACCGAAGTAGAAGTGGATGCCACGGTAGCCGCTCTTACTCGATTAAGTGAAATTCAAGTTTCTGCGCCTATACTCCTGGGGGAGTATTTAGCAGCATTGTCAGTGAATGATATAGCCACTGCCGATGTTAAATACCAGGAGTTATCTGCATTGCAGACTGAGGGAGCTAGTCTTGCACCTGGTATTATCGGTGCTTTATTACATTTCCCTACACACCCTAAAGCAATTGTAGATGCAGCTGCAGCTGCAGGAGCAACAGTAGTAGCAAATATTCCAGAGTTGGGATTTCCAGAGCCAACAGGTCAAACAGTGATTCCTTTCTTGTTAGAAGAGCTTGACGCAGTTCAGCCTTAATAACGTTGTACCCAAATAAAAAAACCGGCCTAGGCCGGTTTTTTTATGGGCTTAATTATTGCGAACCCACTCCCAGCTAATGGTATTTAATAGTTGGGTGATGTCGTTTCGACTACTGCGGTGGGCAAGGATGACTTCTCGTTGAAACGCCAAGTTAATAGGTTTTGCAACAATGCCATCGGGTATATGGCTTAACCTGCGACTGGGTAATGCGGCCAAGCCAAAACCAAGTGCCACAAGTTCGATAACCTGTAAGTCATTATCGGCTTTGGCTTCCATGTTTAAGTCTAATTTATGTTGTTTGAGCATGCTTAAAAAATCGTTCCGACGACTGCAATAAGGGCGTTCAATAAAGGTTTGGTTTTGAATGTCATTGAGTTCTAGCTCTGATTTTTTTGCCAAAGGATGTTCTGCCCGCATGAGTACCGAAAACCCTTCGTGGAACAGATGTATAGATTCAAACCGCTTACCGATTTGATCGTGATCTATAAATGCAATATCACTTTGGTTCATTTCTGACACCCGATGGAGTGACACCGGTGTTGATTGCGTTAACTGCTTAATGATGGGGTTAAGGTCTTGTAGGCCTATGTCACCTTGAAAAAAAATATTAATGGCTATGCTGGGTGTATTTATAAAATCGTGCTCTATGTTATTCGCATGATCAATAAGCGATTTGGCATTCTTGTATAACTTTACTCCGTAAGGTGTGGGGGTAAGACCTGATTTGCTTCTTATGAATAAATTTTGTTTTAACTTATGTTCTAAATTTTTTATGGCATGGCTAATGGATGGTTGTGCGATAAAGCACCTTGCTGCAGCGGCTGAAATGCTTTTTTCTTCATAGGCGGCAATAAAGTAGCTAAGAGGTTTGATTTCTAGCATGAATATTCTATCTATATATAAATAATAAAAACAATATTATACCTATATTAGCTCTTGGGATAGTTTATATGCACACTTTATAAAGGGCATGTTTATGATTGATCGAGACACTTCTATTGCGATACACCAGTTAATGAATAAATTTGAAAAAGGCGATATGACACTATTAGAAAACGTGTCTGATAGCATTGATTTATCAATTGAGCATTATCAGGATGAAACCGATGTGAGTTGGCAGGTGTGCACAAACAAAGAGGGCTTTATGGGTCTTCTTGGTCGTTTAGGTGAAGAAGTTTTTCCTAAGGGCACTAAGATTACAAATTTATTTAGCCAAGATATGGGCAGTGGTTGGTATTCAACACAGCTTTCTCAAACCTTTTGGTATGGGGTGATGGAAAAAACAGTAGAAGGCCGTAGTTTGATTATTAGCCATGAGGAGAATGGGGTTATTGATTATTTTCGTGAGATCGTTATGTCGGTAGAACCTGTTTAAT
>JAWUVN010000041.1:0-17289 GCA_034112345.1 Bermanella sp.
TGGCTTACGCATCGGTACACCAGCCATTACATCTCGCGGCTTCAACGAAGCACAATCAACTGAATTAACCGGTTGGATTTGTGACGTTCTAGATAGCTTAGAAAACGGCAACAAAGATGAAGTAACAGCTCAAGTACGTGAGAAAGTGAACGCACTTTGTGCAACGCTTCCTGTTTACTCTTAAGTTTGTTACATCATGACCTCTAAAACTATTTAAGTATTAGAGGTTGCATAAAAAAAACCGCGATTGTATCGCGGTTTTTTTATGCTCAATATATTTGTCAGTTTTTTTACTTTAAGATGATCTTTAAATGAATATGATTATCTAAAAATAATGACATCACCCTATCCAAAGCCCCCCAAAAGATTACGCGACCTCAATGGCTTCGGTCCTAAAAGCGAAGAGATCTTTTCCAAAATAGATATACATACCGTTGAAGATTTTATGGCAATAGACCCATACGAGTTATACGCCCAGCTGAAGCCCATGAAAGGCATTGGTTTGAATTCTATTTACGCCATTATTGGCGCTCGTGCCTAATAGTCTTGGTGCGTATCTTGGTTAGAGGTGGCGCAAACCCGAAAGATGGAAATACTCATGCGATTAGATGATATGGGCTTGGCACCCAAGTAAACGTTAAGGCTTCTGTTGATCGGGCAGGGGCTGCCCTCGTACGAGCTCACCCTGTGAGCGATAGATTAAGCTATAGAAATTTGTAAGAAGCTGTCAAAAAACTGGATGTTGAGCTAAGGCTAGAACGTTCTTTGGATGAGCGATACAAATCACTGTCTGTAACAGATAGTCTTTTGTAATAGGCTGAGATGCCTAGATTAATATTAGATGAAACCGCGTAATTTAAGCGTGTATTAAAACTAAGTGCGGGTTTGATTTTTAAGGCGGTAGTATTGGGGAATATAAGAGTTCCATTATCTTCAAGATCAAGGACTTCACCAAATGAACCAAGCGAACTTTCGATAGCTTCCCTAGCCACTTCATCGTCAGCGTTTAAAGCATAATCATAATCGATTGCATCGGCTTGCAATAATATTTCTTGTAGCCGTGCATTATCAATATAATACGTATCTCGATACTGGCTAACAGCCAAGCCAGCTGATATATCTAATCGGTCAGTAGCCTCATATTTTATGTTTCCAAAGATAGATAAAGAATCCGCATTGGCTGGCGCACGGGCAGAAAAAGCAGAGGATTTAAGACGAACATCCGAATAACCTACACCAAACTCACTGTTTAAGTTGCTAAGTAATACAAATGGGAAGGAAAGTGAATATTGATTACGGTTGCTGTATTCAGAATCAGAATACGTAAACTCAAACAAATAGTCTGCGGTATTTCCTATGATACCCAGTGTGAAGTTTCTGGTTTTTTCTTCATAAAATCTCTGAGTATTATCGGTATGGTCTTGAGTCGATTCATAGCCAAAAATGGGTGTGAAGTATTGATTCTTGTTTGCTATTTTAACAAGTGAAAAGTGGGTTTTTATTGTAGTAGGGCTGTCATTGCTATACGGATAACTGTGTGACGGCCAGTAACTGTCCGTTTCATTTGTCACCCCAGAAGAAGCACTTAAAATAGTGCTGTTCTCTTTCAGGTCATCCATAAAGCTCAATTGAGCGTGGGTGCTTTGAGTACTTATAAATGCTAATAGCAGGAAACCAGCGTACATAAAGATGGTACGCTGCGATTTATTAGCTTGTCTGGTCTCTTTCATTAATACTGGCTGGCGCTTCTTATAATATTTTTTGTACGATACAAGCACATAGTCACTAATGCAAGATAAGGAAACCGAGCTAAATCGGTTAATCGATCCAGTCTATATAGGGTTTAGCCTATCTATTAATAGGGCAGAAACTGACCTCGTACGAGCTCACCCAGTGAGCGATTTAGCAGTTAGGGATTGGATCAGCCAATCCAGCCATGATAAGCTGAGACCATTACTTTATAAGGAAAATAACAATGAGTAACGATTATATTATTTGGGGCGTCGTAGTTGCCCTTATCCTGTTTATTGCAAGCATGTACAACCGTTTAGTGGGTCTGCGCAATCGCCATAAAAATGCATTTTCACAAATCGATATTCAATTACAGCGTCGTTATGACCTGATTCCTAATTTGGTAGAAACCGTTAAAGGCTATGCCAAGCACGAGCGTGAAACGCTAGAAGCGGTTATCTCAGCTCGTAATGAAGCACAAGCTATTTTGAAAGCGTTGCATGCTACTAAGGGTGAAGCAGCCGGTGGGCAAATGGATGTATCGGCGTTAAACGGTGCAGAAGAAATGTTAGGCGGCATGATGAGTAAGTTATTCGCATTGAGCGAATCTTACCCTGATCTAAAAGCGGATACCCAGTTCCAACAATTGATGGAAGAATTAAGCTCTACTGAAAACCGTATCAGTTATGCCCGTCAGGCATTCAATGATGCTGTTATGCAATACAACACGTACCGCGAACAATTCCCAAATAACATTATTGCAAATAATTTTTCGTTTAAAGAAGCGAGCTTACTGAAATTCAAAAACAAAGAAATTCAAAAACCAGTTAAAGTTAACTTTTAGATGACGCAGTGCATACTCAGTAATTAAACCCAGTATGCACGCTCACCTTATCTTTAAGTCATAGAATAGTGATGATGTAATATGGATTTTTTTGAACATCAAGAGCAAGCAAAGGCAGCCAGTAAACGGCTGCTTTTTCTGTTTTTAGCGCTGACGTTTGTGGTGGTGCTAGGAGTAGACTTTGTCATTTATTTAACCATTCAGTTATTTGAAAATAAAGAAGCAATGATTAATCCTGTTGATCGAATGTCTCGAGAAGGTGCTTTAAATGTATATGCACCAGTTGGGATTGTGGCTAGGGCATCATTGTCAGGTTTTATAAACTGGCAACTAAGTTTACAAGGGTTGGCGGCAGCTTCTGTCTCGGTGTTTATTCTAAGCTTCGGTTGTTTCATGCGCTGGTTAGACTTGCGTAAAGGGGGTGGCGGTTTAGCCGTTAATATTGGCGCACGCTCTTTAGGTTTTGCTTCTAAAGAAGATAAAGAACAGCAACTCTTAAACGTGGTGGCAGAAATGGCCATTGCAGCCGGTATCACGGCACCCAGTGTGTATGTATTGGATCACGAAACCTCGATTAACGCATTTGTTGTGGGTTACGAGTTAGAAGATACGGTCATGGTGGTTACTCGAGGTTTATTAAACAGTATGAACCGTGACGAACTGCAAGCAGTGGTGGGGCACGAGTTCAGTCATATCCTGCACGGCGATAACCGGGTGAATATTCATTTGATGATTATGATCGCAGGCTTTGCCTGGGTCGCTGAAATAGGGCATTCGCTAACGTCTAGGCATTCGTACGGGCGCACAGGCATGGGTTATCGTAGGCGCTCTTACCATTCTTCAAGTAAAAGCAGTCAGCAAGCGGCTTCTATTGGCATACCTTTAATCATTATTGGTTTTATAGGTACCCTATGTGGTCGTTTGATTCGCACATCCATTAGCCGAAAACGCGAATACTTAGCCGATGCCTCTTCAGTGCAATTTACCCGTAATCCAGATGCCTTAGCCAGTGCGTTAAATGTGATTCGAACCAATTCACATCAAGGCCTATTAAAAAATGCCCGTGCAGAAGAGCTGAGCCACATGTGTATTAGTCCTTCAAGGCGTTCGTCTTGGTTTGCATCGCACCCACCGTTAGAGGACAGAATCAATACCATTGATGATACGTTTATCAAACGCTTTGAAGCCCGTGATCGTAAAGCCGATCGCGAAGAAAAACGTCACGCCAAAAAACAAGAGCAAGTGCAAACCACTCGCAGTATGTACAGCCCAGACATAGCCGTGATGCAGATGGCAGGCAGCGGCCACTTACATGATGTAGTGGGCACCATGAGTGCCGCTAACCTTGATTACGCGATGAGCCTGCATGATGAGTTCCCAGTAGAATACAGAAGAGCACTGCACAGTGCGGATCATGCTAAAACCATGTTGCTGTACTTATTGCTAGATACCGAGCCTACGTTAAGAAAAGAGCAACTAGAGTGGCTTAATCAGCAACTGCCTAAATCGCAAGATTATTTGCATTCTTTAACTCTACTGTCTCAAGGCTTGCAATCGCGTTTAGCATTGCCCTTGGTAGAGCTGCTGATACCACTACTAAAAAGTTTGGATGCAGACACTCAAAAAAGTTTGCTAGAACAAGCTTTGATCATGGCCAAGTGGGATGGAAAGCTAACCCTATTTGAAATCAGCCTTTATAGTTTATTAAAAACCAGTTTTGATGATCAGGCTCATAAAAAAACAACTCACACCATTAAAGACATTAACTTAGTGGCGTATGAATTTAATGTGATCATATCTAGCTTTATACATTCTGCTGGCGGGTCTCAATCTGAAAAATTAAACCATTATAATAATATGATTAATATATTCAGTTTGAAGTCGCAAACCATTATTTCTAAAGACAAAATTAACGCTAAAGCACTTTATGCCACACTTAAAAAACTAAAAACATTATCGCCAATGTTAAAGCGTTCACTTATGGATGTATGTGGAGATATTGTTTTTCATGATGGCATAGTTCAAGGCAAAGAATATGAAAGCTTAAAACTCATGAGCTTATTATTGTCATGTCCGATGCCCGCTATGCCAGTGTCTAAATAGTAATGGAACCATATTGAATAATTTAAGTATTTACGGGTTGCTAGTGTGCAGTTTAGTCGTGGGAGCATCACTGGCTTCTCAGGCGGGCTTGAATGCACAACTTCGGGTGGCATTAAGCTCGCCGATTCAAGCAGCGTTTATTTCTTTTTTAGTGGGTACTTTGATTTTGGGTGCTGCGTGTTGGTATCAAGGTTTGCCTTGGTTCACAAAAAGCAGCTTGGTCAGTGTGCCATGGTGGGCTTGGTTCGGTGGTGCACTGGGCGCGTTTAATATAGCCATGTCTATCTTCTTAGCGCCTAAGCTAGGTGCCGTGGCTTTTGTTGTGTCTATTGTATGTGGGCAAATCATTGCGTCATTAGTGTTAGATCAGAATGGTTGGCTAGGATTTCCAAAAATAGAACTGACCGTAAACA
Organism: Bermanella sp.; assembly: GCA_034112345.1. Taxonomy (GTDB): domain Bacteria; phylum Pseudomonadota; class Gammaproteobacteria; order Pseudomonadales; family Oceanobacteraceae; genus Bermanella. The sequence goes on from JAWUVN010000041.1 coordinate 5,092, forward strand.
GAATTTTAGGTGCCTCTTTGATTGTTTTAGGTGTTCTGTTGGTAGCTAAAAAGTAAAGAGCGATAAATAAGATTAAGGAGATAGTAATGACACCCTTACCGCATGAATATCAGGCCAAAGTAGTTGGTACCGCAGTAAGCCCCTTTGATACTACATGTAAAGATTTTCCAGCTATCCAAGTATCACCGCCAACTGAATTTGGAGGCGAGGGTTTAGATTGGTCGCCAGAAGAGTTATTTATGGCATCTATTGCTAATTGTTTGGTGTTATCGTTTCGAGCTATATCAAGTATCTCAAAATTTGACTGGGCTTCTATTGAGTGTGAAAGTCGTGGTGTACTCGATAAGGTAGATCGTCATATTCAGTTTACTAAAGTATTTACAAAAGCAGTGTTGGTTGTGGATTCAGATGCGAAGATTGAAAAAGCAGAGCAGTTATTGAAAAAAGCAGAGCGTGCATGCTTTATAACGAACACGTTAAATTGTGAATCCTTCTTTGAATGTGAAATATTGGTTGTGGATTCGTTTTAACTAAAGCAGAAATTCCAAATTATTGGGTGACTGGCATTTAAGCTAGATATTAAAAATTTAATATCTAGCTTAAATGCCTAGATTAGAAACTCTAAGAATCAACGAAGATATTTACTCGCAACCAATAGCCCGCCTGTTGTTAATAGCAAATAATAAATACCTATTTTAAATCGCTTCTCATCTAATTTGTGATGTAAATAATTCCCCAGTTTTACCGCAACAAATAGCAGCGGCAAGTACCAAGCGATATTTCCAAACAAAGGCTGCATACGGCCATCTACAATAAATGCCACGAATAATAAACTGTTCATCGATAGCCATACCACAGCCATGGTTGCCCTAAAGGCAGATTTATCAATATTGGCGCCCGCAACGGCATACACTAAAAGTGGGCCGCCACTGGCAAATAAACCGTGAGTAATTCCTGCAACGTACGTGATGAGGCGAGTCATCCAAATGGCACGAGGGGTATCTACCTGAGCATGATGCATGCGCCATAATTCACGAGATGAGAACCAAATAATCAGAAAGCCAAATAGCATCTTTAACAGTTCTTCATTTATAAAAGGTTTCACAAGGTAGCCTGTTACGGTGCCCAGCAGCATGCCAGGAAGAATTACTTTGAATAAAAGCTGGGAATGAATGTTTTGGCGATTTTTATAGGCGATGGTTGCACTCATGGGGATGTTAAGCGCAACCAGTATCGGCAGCACCATATCTATGGGCAGTACTAATATTCCCAGTGATAGCGCTATCACAATGCTGCCAAAGCCAGTGACGGCTTCTAGCGTGTAGGCCAGCAATATGAATACACCTAAGGCGAGCAAAGCAAATTCCATAAAGTCCCAACAGTATTCATTTAGATTAAGAGCGCGAACTTTAGTTGATAGGGCGGCGTTTAGAAAGGTGCAAAATGTACATGTTCTGACAAAAGTGATAACGATTAATAATTGAGTTCAATTGATTGTTTAAAGTAAATTAGGCATAAAAAAACAGGCTTAATTTCTTAAGCCTGTTTCCGGTAAATCAGAATACTTTCGAATTCTAATGATTACTTATGTTTTTCAAACGCTTCATTTTCATGTTTGATGATAGTGCCGATCAATCCAATGATGATACCACTCACGCCAAGTGCAAATAGCACAAGCATGGCGGGTGAATCCGCGAATGTAAAATACGCCGTGACATTTTCCCAAGTAGTAATGGATGTACCCATGATTATGCTCCTTGTGCTTCAGCTTCAATGTTGGCAAGTTTATTTGGTACTTCACTGGCAACTGATGCAGGAGTACTTGATTCTGGATAAGGCTTAGCAAGTAGCTCTACCTCGTCAATACCTAAATCTTCAGCCGATTCTGGAATGCGTAAAACGTTCATTTTTTTCAGTAGCAGTGATAATCCGTATCCTGGAATAAAACCTAATAGAGCCATGATAACGGCTGATAAGCTTTGACCTAAGAAACTGATTTCTGGATTGTCACCCATGTTAGGTGTGCCACCAGCAAATACGCCCACAAGAATCACAGCTACAAAGCCAGTAAACCCGTGAACAGCAACCGCACCTACAGCATCATCAATGCCGCGTTTTTCTAATAACTTAGCAAACCAAACAGCCACAAAGCCCATGCAAACTGCAATAATGAAGGCCAGTGAAGGGCTGTATAAATCAAGACCTGCGGCCACCGAAATAATGCCCACTAGACCACCAGACATTGTCCAAAACGGATCGCGAGTCGCAATATAACAACCAATAATACCACCAGAGAAACCCATTAATGTATTGAAGGCAAACGCGGATAAGTTTGTGGGGGTGTTATAGATCGTGGTCCAGCCTGTGTCACCACCATTAAAGATAATGCAGCCACCAAGAAAACCAAAGAAACCAAAGATGATCATCATCAAACCGATCAATGTCATAGGCAAGCTATGAGGGGCAATGGTTTGAGCAACGCCATTAATAAATTTACCTTTACGAGCGCCTAGGTTAATCAAAACACCTAAAGTAAAGAAGCCAGCTACCGCATGAACTACGCCGGATGCACCCACATCATGGTAACCCAGTTTAGTTAACAACCAACCGTCTGGATGCCAGCCCCAAGCACCGGCTAAAATCCAAATAGCGCTGCCTAAGAAAACCGTGAGAATTAAAAATGCACTGACGCGAATCCTCTCGATCACCGCCCCGGATAATATTGAACCGGTAGTGGCACCAAACAAAGCAAAAGCGGCCCAAAAAATACCGGTACCCATATCAGATACATCCGGTCCCATACTGGCAGACCAAGGCAATGCTGCAGATGCATCAGTGGGAATTAAGCCACCTGGAAATGCGTTATATATCCACCAACCGAATAGGTAGAAGCAAGGAATAATAACCGCGAGCGCTAATATATTCTTGATGCCAGCAGCTAATGCGTTTTTACTTCGAGATGCCCCCATTTCGTAGGCCAAAAAGCCAGCGTGAATCATCATCATAATGGCGGTACACCACCAATAAAACACCTCCATATTCATGGACTGGTGCATTTCAAACGTGCTTTGTTGAACGGCAAGCTGGGCTTGCAAGCTCTCAAGCGTTAAGGTTGTTTCGTCCACTGGACTCTCCTTGCTTAGGTTTTAAAAATATTCGTAATGGGGCCATTATTATTAAATTTATGTGTGCGGTGACTGGGGTTTTATTATTGCCATAGTTTTTAGTTTTTAGTTTTTAGTTTTTACTAAAAAATTTTTTTGAGAGTGAAGGTTAGTTTTAATTGGATCACTGCGTTCTTTTAAACTGACACCGCTTAATCCCAGTCGAGTGGATTCAGTCATTAAATACTGGGTTTTATGTGCAGCTTCTTGGTAAGACAAACCCGCAGGCCGAATATTCGAAATACAATTTCGTTGGGCGTCGTTGCAACCTACCTTGGCATTAAAGGTTAAATACAAACCCATACTGTCGGGGCTTAATAGCCCTGGACGCTCCCCAATTAAAACGATGATGGTTTTTGCATTTAATAGCTGTGCCACCTGGTCACCAATAGCTACTCGGCCTTGAGTACAAATACTTAGCGGGGCCATGTGTATGTTTGTATGTTTAATTATTTTTAAAAGTGCTTGTAAGAATGCACTCGCGTTTCGTTCAATGGCCGTTGACGAAAGACCATCAACAATGCAAATCGCTAAATCATATGCTTGTTCAGCTTGGTTCGATAAATGGTGACAGCTGGCTTGATTGAGCTGGCGGCCTAGGTCGGGCCGTTGTAAATAGGTGCCCCGAGTATCGGCCAGGCTGTTCAGTAGTAATGGCTGTTCAGAAGAGAATAACTCAGATGTTTGAGCATAATCATTTAACTCTTCTTCAAGCGTGCTGAACAATAAAGCGGCATCTAATGGCAAGTGCACAGCGTCTCTGGCTTGTGCGTGATTTAACTGAAACTTCAACATTTCATGAGTTGGAATAGAGCTGCCAGCTCGCCCTAGAGCAATGCGGGCATCAGTAAACGCTTTTAATGTATGCCATGGATTTACTACCACGCTTTTAGACATACTATTCCGCTCCATTCATATTTAGAATGTTGTTTGAAAAAGCCCTGGGAATTTTTTCATTCAGGATGAAATTATTATCCATAATCTTCATCTTACTTAGCCAGGATTCAAACTCAGGGGCGGGCTTTAATCCCAATAATTTTCTAATGTATAAGGCATCGTGAAATGACGTAGTTTGATAGTTAAGCATAATGTCATCGGAGCCCGGAATGCCCATGACAAAATTACAGCCTGCATTGGCCAGTAATGTTAAAAGCGTGTCCATATCATTCTGATCAGCTTCGGCATGATTGGTGTAACACACGTCGCACCCCATGGGTAAACCTAATAGCTTTCCACAAAAATGATCTTCTAATCCAGCTCGAGTAATTTGCTTTCCATCATATAAATATTCTGGTCCAATAAACCCAACCACAGTATTGACTAATAATGGGTTGAATTTTCTAGCCACTGCATAGGCGCGAACCTCACAGGTTTGCTGGTCTAAACCATGGTGTGCATTGGCACTTAAGCTGCTGCCTTGACCGGTTTCAAAATACATCACATTGTTGCCAACATTTCCTCGGTTTAATTCTAGAGCCGCTTGTTGTGCTTCTTGTAATGTATTTAGGTTAAATCCAAAACTGTCATTGGTGGCTTGAGTGCCCCCGATACTTTGAAAAACCAAATCCACAGGAGCGCCTTTTTCAATGCACTCAATGGTGTTGGTGACGTGGGTTAGCACGCAGGATTGTGTCGGAATTTCATAATGCTGAATGACTTCGTCAATCATATTCAGTAATACGCTGCACTGCTGTACGTTGTCAGTAGCAGGGTTGATACCGATAACCGCATCCCCATTGGCATATAGCAAACCATCTAAAATACTGGCGGCAATGCCTGTCATATCATCTGTAGTGTGGTTGGGCTGAAGGAGGGTAGAAAATCGATTGGGTAAACCGATCGTATTTCGAAATTTTGTTACAACAACGCATTTTTTCGCCACTAAAATTAAATCCTGATTGCGCATTATTTTACTGACTGCAGCCACCATTTCAGGTGTTAGTCCCTGTCGAAATTCATTGATTATATGGTTATCACATTCATCGCTTAATAAAAAATTTCGAAAATCGCCAACCGTTAAGTGAGAAATTAATTTGAAATCGTCTTTGTTGTGTTCATCAAATATTAAGCGGGTTATTTCGTCTTCTTCGTAATCAATTAGTGCCTCATTAAGAAAATGCTTCAAAGGAATATCGGCTAAACAGAGCTGAGCCGCAGCTCGTTCTTTTTCTGTTTTTGCAGCAACTCCTGCCAGTACATCGCCACTTCGAAGTGGCGTGGCTTTCGCCATGACATCGGCTAGATTTTTAAATGCAAAAACTTCGTGGCCAAGATCGTATTTAAAATTAGTCATAATGTACGAGATAAACTCAATAGTCAGGGTCAGACGTTAAATATTTCTTACGTTATTTAATGAACGTCCTGAACATAAATGATGTTAATCTTTCTGTTGTTTCAGTAAGGTTAGTTTAGCAAGGGCGTTAGTCAGCCATTATCAAAATATGGCAAATTTTTAAAACAGTGAAGTAAAGATACTCCTCGTATAAATGAATAAAAGCCCTTAAGTAGTGCGAGTTACGGCCGAAATTAAACCGCGGATATTTATGAAACATTTTGATGCACAAAATAAAGGCGAGTCCTTATCCATTAAGATAAGTAATGATGCACATGAGCATGCGCATAATTTAAGGGATTGGCATCAGCACTATGATCAAATCAGTTCTGGGGAATTTTATGGAAAAATTATTGAGCGATCATTAGAAGACCTGCAAATATTTCAAGAACATACTAGTCAGTCTTTAAGTCAAGATTGCTTAGTACGCGAAGACAGTTTATGGCTAGGCATCGCACCAAATCATCCGCTCTCATTTCAGGGTAGTAAGATCAATGGCTTGGGGTTAAATACTCACGACATCATGTGTCGACCTGGAGGGATAGAGTTTGAACTTTCTACACCAAATAATTTTGATATCTATGGTGTGGTCGTGACACAAGAAAAATTATTAAGCCATGCCGAGAAACAAGGTGCTGAAATTCATTGGCAAGAAATATTACAAAATGAACGTTTAGCCATACCCACAGATACCCTTAATGGCATTAATTATTTATTGGCAAGACTGTTGGAGCCGAAGCAAAGCAATACTAATCTGACGCCTGATTACTTAACGCAAGATTTAATTCTAATGGGGTTATTAGATGTGTTAAATAAAGAAACCCCCAATCAAAAATACCACAGTAGTTATCGCCACCGTAAAAATATCGTTAATTTAGCCAGAGAGTATTTGCACCAACACTCCAGTCGAGCCATCACCCTAAGTGAACTCAGTGAAGCTTGCCATACCAGTACACGCACCTTGCAGAATAGCTTCGAAAGTATTTTGGGATTATCTCCCATTCAATATTTGCGTTACACCAGATTAAACGGGGTTAGGCGAGATTTAAAAGTCTCTGCGGGCAAGCACTCGGTGGGTGACGTGGCAGCCCGTTGGGGTTTTTGGCATTTAAGTCAATTTGCCAAAGACTATAAAGGGGTGTTTGGGGAGCTGCCCAGCGATACTTTGCAAGCAAGACTTTCATTTAAAGATTAAAGGGATAGATCATCCAAAGGCTTATGGTTGTGTCTTTAGCATTTGTGTTTATCCATGATCTCTATCCGTGCCTCTTGAATGCTTAGGCTTAATCCACGCACCTTACCCTTTCAGCGACTATTTCCGTGTTAGTCAGGTATAGACTCGTTCTACTTATAACCTAGATAACCCAGCAGATGTCTTTTACGTATTTAACCGCATATTGATAACTAAATGCTTTCAATTCAGCGTATACCCCCTAGGATATATGGAATACATATAATAATTTGATGAAACTACAGATAGTTGATAAATAAAACCCATCAGCAATCGAGAATGTTAAGGGAATCCCATGTCCACGCCACAAAACTGTACACCGCAAGAACTGCGAGCATTAATCCGCAGTGGCCAACACCAAGGGCATACCTCTGGCTGGTGCAATGGCTTTGTACAATGCAATGTGGCCATATTGCCTAAAGCCTGGGCAGATGAGTTTTTACAGTTCTGCCAATTAAACCCTAAGCCTTGCCCAGTGATTGCCATGTCTTCAAATCCCGGAGACATTAACCTGCCTAGCATCGGCCCTGATTTTGATATTCGATCAGACGTGCCCAAGTATCGCATTTGGCGTCACGGTGAATTGGTTGATGAAGTCAGTGACATTAGCGATGTATGGCAAGACGATCTGGTGACCTTTTTATTAGGTTGCTCATTCAGTTTTGAAGAAGCATTAATGGCCGACGGCCTAGAAGTGCGTAACATCAGCGAAGGGGTCAACGTGCCCATGTATGACACCAATATACCGTGTCAGCCTGCTGGTCGTTTACATGGCAACACAGTCGTCAGCATGCGACCCTTTAAACCGGCTGATGCCATTCGTATGATTCAAATATGCTCACGCTTTCCATCTGTACACGGCGCGCCCATTCATTTTGGTGATCCGGCGGCCATAGGTATAAACAATATTGAATCCCCCGATTACGGCGATGCTGTAACTATTAAAAAAGGCGAAGTGCCGGTATTCACCGCTTGCGGAGTGACTCCACAAGCGGCCATTGCGGCAGCCAAGCCAGAGTTTTGTATTACGCATTCACCAGGTTGCATGGTGGTATCGGATATTCCAAATTCCAAGTTAGCGATTTTTTAATCGGCAATTTATTAAGGACAAATATCATGGCGTTATTATTAAATTGTGATTTGGGTGAAAGCTTTGGCTCATGGACCATGGGCGTAGACCAAGCGGTGTTTCCTCATATTAATCAAGCCAACATTGCTTGCGGGTTTCATGCAGGTGATCCGCTTATTATGATGAATACCTTGGCATTGGCCAAAACTCACGGCGTAACCGTGGGCGCTCACCCAGCCTACCCCGACCTTGTGGGCTTTGGACGCCGCAGCATGAACTGCAGCGAAGCCGAAATCATTGCCCTTGTGCTGTATCAAATCAGCGCATTAGATGGTTTAGCGAATAGCCAAAGCATCATCATGGAATACGTAAAACCTCACGGCGCACTGTATAACGACATGATGGCAAAACCCGCTGTGCGTTTGGCCATCATGAAAGCTGTATCCAAATTCCATCGGCCGGTTAAATTAATGCTGCAAGCCACACAAGACTTTGTGCAACACGAACAAGAAGCCGCAGAACAGGGCATCGATTTATTATTCGAAGCCTTTGCTGACCGCTGTTACGCAGACGATGGAAAATTATTATCCCGTGCATTGCCCGGTGCCGTTCACAGTAAAGAAAAAATGCTGGCGCAAGTTAAGCAATTAAATGAACAAGGCACCATCACCTCGGTCAGTGGCAATACACTGAACATTAAAGCCGATTCATTATGCGTACATGGTGACAACCTAGACGGTGTAAATGCCATTGCTGAAATTAAAGCGCTGATTAGCTAATGAACATACATGTAGCATCTGAGAATTCATTAATCGTCTATTTTGGTGAGCAAGTCAGCCAAGGTATCAGCGATGATATTTTACGGGTCAGCACATTTTTAAGCGCTCACATTGGCCATGAACTAATTGACCTTGTGCCCAGCTACGCATCGATTCTTGTGATATTTAATCCATTAAAAACCGATCACCTGCACGTACGAAAAATCATTCGCGAAGCGAAACAATCGGTTCACAATCGAAACTTAGAAAGCACCAACAAAACCGTACAACTGCCCGTTTATTATGGCGAAGAAGCCGGACCCGATCTAAACAGGCTGGCAGCTAATGCTGGCTTAACCGTTGAGCAAGTGATCAGGCTGCATCAATCTATAGAGTACCGCGTATACGCCATTGGCTTTGCACCGGGTTTTGCTTACCTAGGCGAAGTAGATGAACGAATCGCCGCACCACGATTATCCACGCCCCGTAAAAAAGTACCCAAGGGCGCGGTGGCCATAGCTGATCGTCAAACCGCGGTTTATCCGGCGCAAAGCCCCGGCGGTTGGAACCTTATTGGTCTATGCCCAACTGATATGTTCAACCCTAGTAGTGATCCCATTATGCCTGTGAGTGTGGGCGACAAAATCCAATTCACAGAAATTAATCGTGAACAGTTTTTAAAATTGGGTGGGGAAATACCTCAAGGAGCCATTGAATAATGTCAGCTCAATTTCAAATTCAATCACCGGGTATCTTGTCATTGTTACAAGATGCTGGGCGTTATGGGCAACATACCATTGGCCTAACCAATGGCGGCCCCATGGATCCGCTTGCCTACAAATGGGCCAACCGTTTATTGGGCAACTCAGACAATGCCACCGTGATAGAAACCACCGTAGGTGGGTTAAGTTTAATCAGTCATGTGAACACACAAGTGGCCATTACCGGCGCAAAAGTATCCGTAAAAATTAACGGCATCCCACAAGCCCAATGGCAAACATTGGCCATTGCCAAAAATGACGTGCTTGAATTGGGCTATGCCACACAAGGCTGTCGCATCTATATCGCTGTAAAAGGTGGTTTTCAAGTTGATAAACAATTTAGCAGCACCAGTACGGTGATGCGTGAAGGGGTGGGCGGCCTAAGCGGAAAACCCTTACAAAAAGGCGATGTGATTTATGTGCTGGATAACACGGATGACTTAGCCAATAAGACGAATCGTTTTTTAAAGCTGCCTGAAAATAAACAGCCAAAATATTCAAACGATATCACCCTGCGAGTGATTCCTGGATACCAAGAGCATGAGTTTTCGCGCCACGATCAGCGCATGTTTTTTTATCACGAGTACACAGTCAGTGATTTATGTGATCGTATGGGTTACCGACTGTCTGGCGAAAAAGTTAATTGCAATATTCAAGGCATTCTCAGCGAAGGCATTGCATTAGGCGCCATACAAATTCCCAAAGACGGTCAGCCCATTATCCTAATGAACGACCGACAAACCATTGGGGGCTATCCAAAAATCGGATCGGTGTTGTCATTAGATTTAGCCAAGCTGGCCCAGCTAACACAGGGTGGCAAGGTGCGCTTTGAACCCATCACCATCGATCATGCCCACAGTTTATTACTGCTAGCGCAGCATCAGTTTGAAAATACGTTTTTAGAAACCATAAAAGTAGAGCCGATAAAAGTAGACCCCATTAATGCTAAGAGCGGACAATCAATATGAATACGATTCCTAATGCTCAGTCAGCGGTGAATACAAGTATTGCTCAACAACTTAGTATTGAAATAGAAAGCATACTGGTAGAGCGAAATTTACGGGGCATGAAAACAATACAGTCAGCCCTGACCTCTGGTTATATCATGCGTGCCGCGCAACTCATGCTGCCCATTCGCGGCTGCGTATTAATTGGCACCGGTTTTCCTGTGGTCGACACATTTGAAACCGACGGACCAGTGGGGGCCATTGCCCTGTATCAAGCGTTTGAAGCATTAGGTGCGCAACCAATCATTGTTTGCGGCGCACCACTAAGTGATCAGCTAGCCAAACATTATCGAGTGCACAGTTTAAAAATTGGCCCGCACGGTGATCGCGATCAAGAAGCCTTAAAGACACTTAAAAATCTCAAGCCAGAATTGATTGTCTCTATCGAACGCCCGGGCATGGCTGCCGACGGTAACTACTACAACATGCGCGGCGAAGACATCAGCGCCCGTGCCGCGTGTTTTGATACCTTTATGACACACGCCACCTGCCCAACCGTGGCCATTGGCGATGGTGGTAACGAAATTGGAATGGGCAACATACAAGAAGCCCTAAAAGATTTAGACATACAAGCCGCCGCCACCGAATGCACCGAGCTTGTCATTGCCGATGTATCCAACTGGGCGGCGTTAGGTTTAATCGCCATGCTAGATTGGCTAACCGGCCAAGATCAATTAGGCCAACTGGATTCCATGGCGGTTTTAAAATACTTATCACAGCGTGGCAGTGTTGACGGTGTGACACGTGACAACACACTCACCGAAGACGGATTACCCGCACAAGACGGCATCGATCTAATTGCCCGCTTACGAGTATTAGTAAAAAAAGGAAAGCTGAAGCCGTTAACAAATATTCCATTAGAAGATAACGCCCAAGATGACTCAGCGGGTGGAAATTAAACATGCGCATTCGCAATTTAGAAACGTTTTTAGCCGTTGCCAAGTTTGAAAGTTTTCACGGCGCAGCAAAATCCATGGGGGCCACACAGCCAGCCATATCATCTCGCATTGCCGCATTAGAAGCCGACCTAGGTGTCAGTTTATTCAGCCGAGACCAGGGGGGCACAAAGCTCACCAGTCGAGGACACCAACTATTGCCTTACGCAAAAAAAATGGTGCACCTAAACGGCGAAATGAAATTTCAATTACAACAAGCGCTCAATGACGCAGGCACCATGCGCATAGGCATTGCCGATACCCTAGCGCAACTATGGGTGGGGCCTTTATTAAAATCGTGGCGCAAAGAATTCCCCCATGTGGAATTTGAAGTGGTTATCGACATCAGTGAAGTATTAACCCAGCAAATTGAACAACACGAATTAGACATGGTGCTTATGGTGGCACGCCCATCAAACGATTTATTGCTTAGCGAGCACCTATGCAGTTACCCCCAAGTGTGGGTGGCCTCTCAGTCGTATATAGAATCTCAACACTTAAATAAAGGCCCGTTGGATCTGTTAAAACTGTCGAACTGTTCGGTTTTAAGTTTTCCAAGAAATACCCAGCCTTGGCAGTATTTAGATAACGTATTTTCTACCATGGGCGATGCTCGCCCTATGTTGCACACCTGCAGCACGGTCAGTCATTTAATTAATTTAACTCAGCAAGGTTTGGGCATTGCTTTGTTGCCCGAACCCTTGGCGCAGCCACTACAAGAAAAAGGTGACATAGGTATTTTAACCACCGCCCATGATATAGCTGCACCAGATTTAAATTTTTGCTGTGGCTGGCGCATTGATGACGAACGCCTATTGCCTAAGCTATTAGCAGAATCTGCACGTGACATTATAAAAATTCCCGAACACGAACATACGCTAAGCCAGTTGGCTTAAGCGTTTAACCAGACAATAAAAAATTTCGAAAGAGAGGTTCAGTAT
>JAWUVN010000042.1:0-22757 GCA_034112345.1 Bermanella sp.
AGCTGCTCCTAAGAAAGAAGCTGCTCCTAAGAAATAAGCTGCTCCTAAGAAAGAAGCTGCTCCTAAGAAAGAAGCTGCTCCTAAGAAAGAAGCTGCACCTAAAGCCGCTGAGTAATTTTTATATAGCTGTGCTTTAAAATAAAAAAGGGGGGAAACCCCCTTTTTTATAAATAATTTTTAATATTTAGAATTTGGGTGACAACTATGGCAGCTGTATCTGCAAAATTAGTTAAAGAATTACGTGAACGTACTGGTCTTGGCATGATGGAGTGTAAAAAAGCACTTTCAGCAGCTGGCGGTGATATCGATGCAGCTATCGAAGAAATGCGTAAAAACTCTGGCCTGAAAGCGGCTAAAAAATCAGGTCGTACTGCTGCTGAAGGTATTGTTGTAATTAAAACAGCTGATGATAACTCATCTGCAATGCTAGTTGAAATCAACTCTGAAACAGATTTCGCAGCTAAAAACGAAGATTTCTTGGGTTTTGCTGACACGGTTGCAACCTCTGCATTTGAAGCAAAAGACACAAACGTTGCAGTACTGAATGACGGTGCTTTAAAAGACGTTCGTGATGCGCTTGTTCAAAAGATTGGCGAAAATATTTCTGCTCGTCGCGCTGAATTAGTAGAAGGCGATGTTGTTGCTGGGTATGTTCATTCTAACCTTCGCATTGCAGCACTTGTAGCGCTTAAAGGCGGTACTGCAGAGCTAGCAAAAGACATAGCAATGCACGTTACAGCGGTTAATCCTCGCGTACTTGCTCCTGCTGATATGCAAGAGTCTGAACTAGAATCAGAAAAAGCGATTATCAAGGCTCAGCCTGATATGGCTGGCAAGCCAGACGCAATCGTTGAAAAAATGATGGGCGGCCGTATTCAAAAGTTCTTGAAAGAGAACAGCTTGTTAGAACAGCCTTTCGTTAAAAACCCTGAGCTTACAATTGCTAAATTAGCAAAAGAAGCCGGCGCTGAAGTAATTAGCTTTGTTCGCATTGAAGTTGGTGAAGGCATTGAAGTTGATGAGACTGATTTCGCTGCTGAAGTAGCTGCACAGCTAAAAGGTTAATTTTTATAATTAGCCGTTTGAATGCCGAGTCTGGTTAACCTTACTCGGCATTTGTGCGTCATAACCCCAGTAAACTGAGTAGAAAATGATCGCTCAGAGCTGGGGTTTTGCAGTGAAATAATGGGTTTTTATGTTATAACTTAACCCAGTACAGAATTCAGATTACTAAAACCGAGGTTTACTATGTCCCTGGCAGACAATCGCAGCCCTAAATACAAGCGCGTACTTTTAAAGTTAAGCGGTGAAGCACTTCAAGGTGATAAAGAGTTCGGTATTGATCCAAAAGTTATGGATGCGATGGCCTTGGAAATTGGACAGCTAGTAGGTATTGGTGTTCAAGTGGGTTTGGTAATTGGCGGTGGTAACTTATTTCGTGGTGCAGAATTAAGCAAGGCGGGGCTTGACCGCGTTACGGGTGATCACATGGGTATGTTGGCAACCGTAATGAATGCTTTAGCAATGCGTGATGCGCTTGAAAGAAGCAATATAAAATGTAGAGTTATGTCTGCTATTCCTATGAGTGGGATTGTAGAGCCTTACGATCGCCGTCGTGCGATGCGTCATTTATCGGGCGGTGATGTTGTGATATTTTCTGCTGGTACGGGTAATCCGTTCTTTACTACTGATTCAGCAGCGTGCTTACGTGGAATTGAAATAGAAGCAGATGTTGTATTAAAAGCGACAAATGTTGATGGCGTTTATGATTCTGACCCTAAAAAGAATCCTAATGCTGTTAAATATGATCAATTGACCTATGACGAAGTACTTGAGCGTCAATTAGGGGTTATGGATTTAACAGCTATATGCCTCGCTCGTGATCATAATATGCCTTTACGAGTATTTAATATGGTTAGCCCAGGCATTATGGGTAAAATAATGGTTAGTAACGAAGACGGTACAACCATCTTGTGTGGAGACAAAGAAAATGATTAATGAAATTAAGCAAGATGCACAAGAGCGCATGCAAAAAAGCGTTGGTGCGATGACAGATGCGTTCAAAAAAGTAAGAACAGGTCGTGCAAACCCATCTCTTTTAGATGGTATTACAGTTGATTATTACGGTTCTCCAACTGCTATTTCTCAAGTTGCGAACATCATTGTAGAAGATGGTCGTACCCTAGCTATAAACGCTTGGGAAAAGCCAATGATTGCTGTGATTGAAAAAGCAATAATGAAAAGTGATCTGGGTATTAACCCTGCTACTAACGGCGATACTATTCGTATCCCTATGCCAATGTTGACAGAAGAAACACGTAAAGACTTCATTAAGTTGGCTCGTGCAGAAGCTGAAAAAGGGCGTATTTCTATTCGTAATATTCGTCGTGATGCTAATGGTGATGTTAAGTCTTTATTGAAAGAAAAAGAAATCAGTGAAGATGAAGAACGTCAAGCAGAAGATGAAATTCAAAAAATAACCGATAAGTTTATTGCTGAAGTTGATAAGCTTTTAGGTACAAAAGAAAAAGACCTAATGCAGGTATAACCCTCAGTTACTATGAAGTTGTGCTACACAGAATGTATGTGTGGCTTCATACACAGGTCTACACATGTCAGATAATTTGCCCAAGTTTGAACGAATTCCAAAGCACGTAGCTATTGTTATGGATGGCAATAATCGCTGGGCTAAGCGACGCCACTTACCTGGTGTTGCAGGTCATAAAAGCGGTGTTAAGGCTGTTCGTATTGTTATTGAACAAGCAGCTCGACTAGGTGTTGAAGTACTGACACTGTTCGCTTTTTCAAGTGAGAATTGGCAGCGTCCAGAAAAAGAAGTAAACGCTTTAATGCAGTTATTCCTAAATGCATTGCAGCGTGAGGTTAAAAAACTCCATGAGCATAATATTCGATTAGTGATCATGGGAGATGTGGCAGGTTTCAGTGAAATTCTGCAAGAGCATATTATTAAAGCTGAAGATTTAACCAAGGATAATGACGGTTTAACCTTGGTCATTGCTGCTAATTATGGTGGTCGTTGGGATATTAGCCATGCAGCAAAAAAACTGTCTTTAGATGTAAAGTCAGGAAAAGTAGATCCAGACGATATAACGCCGGAATTATTTGGTGAGTATACATATTTACAAGAATTTCCAGAGCCAGATTTGTGCATACGCACGGGTGGAGAGCTTAGGATTAGTAATTTTATGTTATGGCAATTTGCATATACAGAGCTGGTGTTCAGTGATGCATTGTGGCCAGACTTTAAAGAAACAGACTTCTGGTCGGCAATAGAAAAATATAATAGCCGCACGCGCCGATTTGGTCGCACAGATGAACAATTAAAGGAAGATAGTTAACGTGCTTAAGCAACGTATTATAACTGGGCTAATTTTGGCGCCTATTATGATAGGCGGAATTTTTTATCTGCCTGTTCCAGAGTTTATGGTTTTTATCGCTGCGATCTCTGCTTTAGGAGCGTGGGAGTGGGCGAACCTTTCTGGTCTTACTAATCAAGTGGCTAGAGTGGCATATGCCGGCTTAGTTTCACTGTCCATTTATGCTTTGCATTATTTTGGTTTAGAGCAAGATCCAGATATATTATACGCAGCGTTTGCTTGGTGGGTTGTTGCATTTATTTTAGTCAAAACTCATCCGAAATTTAAAGGCTTATGGGCGGCAAGTCCAATGCGATTGGCATTAGGTTTTGTCATCATCGTGCCTATGTGGATTGGCTTTGTTCAATTGAAAAGTTACCCAGAATTAAATGTGTATTTAATTCTTTATGTCATGGCCATTGTTTGGGGTGCGGATGTAGGTGCTTATTTTGCTGGTCGTACATTTGGTAAAAATAAATTGGCGCCGCAGGTTAGCCCAGGTAAAACATGGGAAGGCGTTTATGGCGGTTTAGCTACAACAACTATTATTGCGGTTATTGGTGGCCTTTGGTTACAAGAAAGAACCATGCAAGCATTCAGTACACAGCAATGGGTAACGCTATTTGTTATTACATTTGTTGTGACGGCAGTTTCGGTTGTTGGAGATCTTGTTGAAAGCATGATGAAGCGTCATCGCGGTATTAAAGATTCAAGTAATTTATTACCGGGTCACGGTGGTGTAATGGACCGTATCGACAGTATGACGGCTGCATTACCAGTATTTGCATTAGCACTTAGCGTAGTGGGTTGGGACCTTAAGTTATGATGCAATCGATTACCGTATTGGGTGCCACTGGCTCCATCGGTAAAAGTACTTTGGATGTCATCTCTAGGCATCCAGATCTCTATCGTATCTTTGCCTTAACAGCGAATACCCAAGTTCAACTTATGGTTGAGCTATGCCTTGTTCATCGCCCTGTATACGCGGTAATGGCAGATTCATCGTCTGCTCTTGCTTTAGAGTCAGCATTAAACGTTCACGATATTAAGACGCAGGTTTTAGCTGGAGTGGACAGCTTATGCGATGTCTCCTCTCATGCAGATGTAGACCAAGTAATGGCGGCTATTGTAGGCGCTGCAGGCTTATTGCCCACCTTGGCTGCAGCTAAGGCTGGTAAACGAGTTTTGCTGGCAAACAAAGAAGCCTTAGTCATGAGCGGTGAAATTTTTATGCAGACGATTGCTGAAAATAATGCCGTGTTATTACCGATTGATAGTGAGCATAATGCAATCTTCCAATCGCTACCGGCAGGTTATGATCAAGATTCAAAGCTTAAACAGCAAATACGTAAGATATTACTAACGGCTTCTGGTGGTCCATTTCGTGGGTGGTCAAAAGAACAGTTAAGTGTCGTGACACCCGCACAGGCAGTAAAGCATCCAAACTGGTCTATGGGGCAAAAAATATCAGTCGACAGTGCCTCCTTGATGAATAAGGGTTTAGAATTGATAGAAGCCTGCTGGTTATTTGATGTAAAGCCTAATCAAATTGAAGTGGTGGTTCATCCAGAATCGGTTGTTCACTCGATGGTTCAGTATGTAGACGGTTCTATTATTGCTCAGATGGGCAATCCTGATATGAGAACTCCAATTGCTTATGGTATGGCTTGGCCGCAGCGAATTGACAGTGGTGTTGAATCATTAGATTTCTTTAAGTTGGCTCAGTTAAATTTTGAGGCACCGGATCATGCCGTATTTCCCACCTTAAACCTGTGCTCACAAGCATTTGAAGCAGGTGGTACTGCCCCTGCTATTCTAAATGCAGCAAATGAAATTGCAGTTGAAGGATTTTTACGGGAACAAATTTCATTTACATCAATCTCAGACCTGATCGATGACGCTTTAAATCATTGTGATATTACAAAAGCGGCTAGTTTAGACTCTATTTTAGAAGCCGATAAAGCAGCTAGGCAATTTGTTAAGGAACGCATTAAAGCATGACAGTTTTGTATAGTTTACTCGCATTAATAGTCACTCTAGGGATTCTTGTAACCGTTCATGAGTATGGACATTACTGGGTGGCCCGACGCTGCGGTGTAAAGGTATTACGATTTTCAGTGGGGTTTGGTAAAGCCTTATGGAGTCGTAAAGATAAGAATGGAACAGAATTCGTGATCGCCGCGATACCGTTGGGCGGCTACGTTAAAATGCTTGATGAACGTGAAGCACCTGTACCTGATGAGTTAAAAAGCCAGGCATTTAACAGTAAAACGGTTTGGCAGCGCATGGCCATTGTATTGGCGGGTCCACTTGCAAATATTTTATTTGCCATTGCCGCCTATTGGTTAATGTTTGTGGTAGGTGTAACGCAAGTTAAACCTGTTATTGGCGAGCTAGATCCAGCAGGTATCGCTGCTATTTCAGGTCTAAAATCAGAACAATTAATTACAGCCGTAGACGGAACAAAGGTATTTGCTTGGCAAGAAGTAAATTACCAATTGTTAACCCGTATCGGTGAAACTGGTGAAATTGTTATTTCGTCCGCCTCTCAAAATTACACGCTTAAAATCGACGAGTGGTTAAGCAAGGCAGAAGAGCCTAACCCTTTAAGAGCGCTAGGAATTGTTCCGTTTAGACCTGCTGTTCCAGCAATTCTGGCTGAATTACAACCGGATAAACCAGCTGTTCAAGCTGGGTTGCTTAAAGGTGATTTAATTGTTGATGTTGATGGGAAGTTAATTGAACAGTGGTATGACTTTGTAGAAGTTATACAGGCCAGTGCGGGCAAGTCTTTAAACCTTAATATATTAAGAAGTGATCAATTAGTTGAAATAACCTTGATCCCTGGGTCTAAAACTTTAGAGAATGGCGATGTTATTGGATTTGTTGGAGCCATGGTTCAGCCGCCAGTGATTCCTGAGGATTTTATTACCAAGCTGCAATACGATCCGTTTACAGCCTTAATTAAAGGTGCCCAGAAAACGTGGGATATGTCGGTTGTCACACTCCAGTCTATTGGCAAAATGGTTCAAGGGTTGTTGTCTGTTAAAAACTTGAGTGGCCCTATCACCATTGCTAAAGTAGCCAATGCATCTGCACAGGCTGGATTTGAGACATTTGTTGGCTTTCTTGCGTATATCAGTATTATGTTGGCGGTTGTTAATTTACTGCCAATTCCTGTGTTAGATGGCGGTCACTTTTTATTTTATGCAATTGAAGCTATTAAAGGTTCACCTGTTTCTGAGAAAATTCAGATAATGGGCGTAAAATTGGGTATGAGCTTGATGTTAATGATCATGGTAGTGGCCATTTTCAATGACATAAGTCGTATCTAGTGAGCGTTTGTAATAAGTAGATATATATTAGGGTTAGCCCTACTTTCTGTAGTAAAGATAAGAATAAGTTCGGAATCAGATGAAGTTAATAGTCGTAAGTATAATTTTTGCTGTGTGTGCCTCTGTGGCTCATGCAGAATCTTTTAAAGTAGAAGATATTCGAGTAGACGGTCTGCAGCGAGTGAGCGCAGGTACCGTATTTTCTGCGTTTCCAATTAATGTAGGTCAAAAAGTAGGCGAAAAAGAACTTGCTCAAGCAAGTAAAAGCTTGTTTCGTACTGGTTACTTCAACGATATTGAGTTATTACGCGATCAAAATATCCTTGTTATTAAGCTCGTTGAATTACCAACCATTACTGAAATCAACATTGAAGGTAATAGTGCAATTGAAACAGAGCAACTTAAAGAAGGTCTTAAGCAAGCTGGTTTGGCAGACGGCTATGTTTTTAAGCGTTCAACCTTAGAGCGATTAGAGCTAGAACTAGAGCGTCAATATGTAAGTCAGGGCCGTTACGATGCGCAAATTGATACAGATGTAAAAAAATTGCCTAGAAACCGCGTGTCTTTACAAATTAATGTTGATGAGGGCTCAGTGGCTTCGATCAGCAACATCAATGTGGTTGGTAATAAAGCATTTACCAAACAAGACTTATTAAAGCAATTTGAACTAATGCCAAGCAATTTATGGTCTTGGTATAATAGCGATGACAAGTACTCTCGAGAAAAATTGGGTGGTGATCTTGAGCGCTTGCGTTCTTATTATCTAGATAGAGGGTATATTCGCTTTAACGTGGAATCGACTCAGGTTTCGCTCTCTCCAAGTAAAGAAAACGTATACATAAGCGTCAATGTTCACGAAGGTGAAATCTATAAAGTAAAAGAAGTGAAGCTTGCTGGTGACCTGGTTGTAGACGAAGCATTTTTAACACCGTTATTAATTATGCGTGATGGCCAAACATTTAGTCGTCGTAATATGACACTTACCCAAGACCTTATTTCAAAACGTTTAGGTAACGAAGGTTTTACCTTTGCAAGCGTAAATGGCGTCCCCAAGATCAATGATGAAGACAAAACAGTTGATATTACATTTTTCGTAGAGCCGGGGAAGCGCACTTATGTTCGTCGTATTAATTTCTCTGGTAATGAATCCACAATGGATGAAGTGCTGCGTCGAGAAATGGTTCAAATGGAAGGTGGTTGGGCTTCAACAGAATTAATCGAGCAATCTAAAAGCCGTTTAGAGCAACTCGGTTTCTTTAAAGGCGTAAATGTTGAAACGCCAAAAGTACCAGGTTCTGAAGATTTAATTGATGTGAATTACAATGTAGAAGAGCAGCCAAGTGGTAGTTTGAATTTAAGTATTGGTTACTCAAGTGCTGATGGCATGATCATAGGGTCTAGCGTAAGCCAGAATAACTTCATGGGTACCGGTAAAAAAATGAGTACCAGTGTAAATAAAACAGACTCTCAAACCAGCCTGAACCTGTCTTTTAGTAATCCTTATTACACGATCGACGGTATTAGTCGTGGTTACAGTGTTTTCTTCAGTCAAACAGATTATTCTGAATTAAGTTCAGGGGATTATTATACTGACACTTATGGCGCTCGTAGTACGTTTGGTTTTCCGATTAATTCTCGCGAGAGGTTGTCATTTAGTTTAGAAGCAAGCCAAACAGATATGACAGTAACCACTTATGCTCCAGAAGAAATTCTAAATTTTGAAGAGATTCAAGGAAACAGTTTCGTTGAATTTACCCTGGGCAGCCAGTGGAGTTGGACTACCTTGAATCGTGGGTTATTTCCTACAGCTGGAGGCAAACAAAGCCTGTCATTAGAAGCGACTCTGCCGGGTAGTGAATTGGAATATTATAGAGCAACATATAATGCTCAAAAATACTTTCCGTTATCACTCAATGGGGATTGGACCTTTAGAATTCGTACCGAAATTGGGTTCGGTGATGGTTACGGGGATACAGAAGAATTACCTTTCTTTCGTAACTTTAGAGCAGGTGGCGTAGGTTCTGTTCGTGGCTTTACCAGTAATTCTCTAGGACCAAAAGGAGCACAGCTTACAGATGTTGGTTCGCTTTACGGAACCGATGTAGATTTAGATGGGGATGTGACAGACGACAACCTATGGACCGAAGATTTAAACAGCTTAGGTGGTAATTTATTAACTGAAGCCTCTATGGAGCTTATATTTCCTCTGCCGTTTGTTGAAGATCAACGCAGCATGCGCAGCGCCTTCTTTATTGATGCGGGTAATGTGTTTGATACAGAATGCTTAGTGCTGGATGCAGATACATCGGGTAACTCAACACACCCATCATGTATCGAAGGTTTTGATGCCGATGAAATTAGAGTATCAGCAGGTGTAGGTTTAACTTGGGTTACGGCAATCGGCCCGCTTACCTTTACGTTTGCTCGTGACCTAAATAGCAAAACAGGCGATGAAACCGAAGGCTTTGAGTTTTCTCTTGGGCAAGTGTTTTAATCAAAATAATTTACTTTTAATTAACAAAACGTAAAACAACAACTATAAAAATTGAAGAATATGGGAATTACAATGAAATCATTATCAACTATTTTAGTCGCTGCTTTGTCACTGGCTCTTTCAGCTTCAGTGTTGGCTAATAAAATAGCCGTTGTGGATATGGAAAGAGCTTTATTTCAATCAGAAGGTGCTAAAGCATCGTTTAAGCAAATTGAAGATCAGTTTGGTGATAACCTTGTTAAAATCAAAGAATTAGAAAAAGAATTGAAGGATAGCCAGAAAAAGCTTCAGAAAGATGGCGCTATCATGAGCGATGATGAGCAGCGTAAACTGCGCAACAATGTGAAAGAAAAGCAAAGTGAATTTCAGTTTCATGCCGGTAAACTGCAACAGGCAGAGCAACAATGGCGTCAGCAGTTTTTTCGCGCCAATATGCCTCGCATCCAAGAAATTTTGAAAACAATCATCGATGAAGAAAAAGTAGATGTTGTGCTAAACGGCCAAGCGGTTATTCACGTTACACCAGATTTGGATTTAACCAAAAAGTTGCTAAACAAATTAAATCAAGCGACAACTGCGAAAAAGTAACATGAGCTTTACTCTTGTTAGAATAGCCGAGTATTTAGGCGCCGAATTTGTTGGTGATCCGGATTTAGAGCTTAGCGGGTTAGCAACACTGTCGGCTGCAAAGTCAGGGCAGCTGAGCTTTTTAGCTAATTTAGCTTACAAAGATCAATTAGTTACAACGCAAGCAAGTGCGGTGATTATCCACCCCAAACAAAAATCGGATTGTACAACCGCCGCTATTATTTTGGATAACCCCTACTTAGGTTATGCCAAAGTATCAGCGTTATTTAATACACTGCCTGATCCTGTTAAAAACATACATCATTCAGCGGTTATTAGTTCAACCGCTACAATCGGTAAAAATGTTTCGTTAGGCCCAAATTGTGTGGTTGAAGACCATGCAATGATTGCAGACAATGTTGTGATTGGGTCTGGTAGTGTTATTGGTGTAAATAGCCGGATAGGTGAGGGCACTCGCTTACATCAGAATGTATCTGTTTACCATGATGTAGTGATTGGAAGTCAGTCTATTATTCATAGTGGCGCGATCATTGGTTCGGATGGTTTTGGTTTTGCCAATGATAAAGGCCAGTGGGTAAAAATATGCCAAATTGGCGGTGTACAAATTGGTAACAATACGGAAATAGGTGCAAATACCACGATTGACCGTGGTGCCATGAGTGATACAAAGATTGGTAATGGCGTTAAGTTAGATAATCAAATCCAAATTGCTCATAACGTTGAAATTGGGGATCACTGCGCAATGGCAGCTGGAACCATGATCGCAGGCAGCAGTAAGATTGGTAACTGCTGTACATTAGCCGGTGGCGTAGGTGTTGCTGGCCATTTAACCATTGCTGATGGTTCTCATGTTACGGCATTAACATTAGTAACAAAAAGCATTACAGAGCCTGGTAGTTATTCATCGGGTACTGCTATGTCTAAAACATCAGAATGGCGCAAAAGTGCTGCTCGTTTTAGACAGTTAGATGATATGGCTAAACGTATTAAAGTGCTTGAAAAAGCATCAAAAGGGTAAGCTAATGGCAGTAATGGATTATAAAGAAATAACAGATTTACTGCCCCATAGATACCCTTTTTTATTGGTTGATAGAGTCACGGATTTAGAACGTAAGGTTCGAATATCGGGTTACAAAAATGTGACCAGTAACGAGCCTTTTTTTAATGGCCATTTCCCAAATAATCCCATTATGCCTGGTGTATTGATTTTAGAGTCACTGGCACAATTATCTGGGTTATTAGGGCTAGAGGCTATGGGAAAAGAACAAGCTAAAAATACCGTATATTATTTTGCGGGCATTGATAATGCCCGCTTTAAAAAGCCTGTTATACCAGGCGACCGCCTTGAAATGGAAGCTCGTTATATTAGTGATAAGCGAGGAATTTGGCGTTTTGAATGTGAAGCCAAGGTTGATGGAAAGTTAGCCTGTAAGGCTGAAATCTTGTGTGCAGCAAGGGAAATAGAATTTTGATAGATCCACGCGCAATAATAGATCCAAGTGCTCAGGTAGCCGAAAATGTAATCATTGGCCCTTGGACCATAGTTGGCCCTGATGTCGTGATTGATGAAGGGACCGAAATTTCAAGTCATGTAGTTATAAAAGGCCCTACGACTATTGGTAAAAATAATCGCATCTTTCAATTTTGTACTATTGGTGAAGATTGCCAAGACAAAAAATTTAAGGGCGAGCCAACTCGATTAGAGATTGGCGACGAAAATATCTTTAGAGAAGCTTGTACCGTACACCGTGGTACTACCCAAGATAACGAACTGACTAAAATTGGCAGTCATAATTTGTTTATGGTTAATGTTCACATTGCCCACGATGTGATTGTGGGTGATCACTGTATTTTGGCTAATGATACAAATATCGCTGGCCATGTGCATATTGGTGATTTTGTTATTTTAGGTGGCGCATCTCAAGTTCATCAATTTGTAAAAATTGGTGCTCATAGCATGTGTGGTACTGGCTCGATTGTATTAAAGGATGTGCCAGCCTATGTTATGGCCAATGGCAACTCTGCTAAGCCTCATGGTATTAACGTAGAAGGTTTGAAACGCAGAGGGTTTGATCAGTCTGACATCAGAACTTTACGTAATGCTTATAAATTTATATACCGTAAAGCATTGACCCTAGAAGAAGCCATGATTGAAGTAGAGGCATTAAAAGTGGATTCATCTGCGGTTAATTTGTTGGTCGATAGTATTAAGACTTCAACTCGCGGAATTATTCGCTAATGGCAAAAATCTTTGCAATGGTTGCTGGTGAAGCATCTGGAGATATTTTAGGTGCTGGCTTAGTAAAAGCGCTTAAAGTTAAGCACCCCGATGCTAAATTTATTGGCATTGGTGGTCCTAAGATGATTGCTGAAGGCTTTGAATCATTATATTCCATGGAGCGTTTATCGGTCATGGGGTTATTTGAAGTACTTGGTCGTTTAGGTGAGTTGCTAAAGATTAGAAAAGAATTATTTAAAACCATTAAAGATATCAAACCAGATGTCTTTATTGGAATTGACGCGCCTGACTTTAATTTATCACTTGAAAGAAAATTGAAAGAAAGCGGGATAAAAACCGTTCACTATGTAAGCCCTAGTGTATGGGCATGGCGTGAAAAGCGCGTGTTCAAAATAAAGAAATCCGTTGATCTTGTTTTATGCTTATTTCCTTTTGAAGTGGCATTTTATAACACTCACGGTGTGCCTGCTATTTGTGTCGGTCATACCTTGGCTGATGCTATCGATTTAGAACC
Source organism: Bermanella sp. (assembly GCA_034112345.1). Lineage (GTDB taxonomy): Bacteria > Pseudomonadota > Gammaproteobacteria > Pseudomonadales > Oceanobacteraceae > Bermanella. Next base: position 12,548 of record JAWUVN010000042.1, read on the forward strand.
TGACACCACCAGCGCTCGCCAAAGTCTATCTTTTGAAAATGATGCGAAGGTAGTTGCGATATTGCCAGGAAGTCGCGAGGGCGAAGTGAGTCGATTAGGGGTGTTGTTTTTACAAGCAGCTAGCCTAATCAAACAATCTATTCCCAATGTGAAGTTTGTGATACCCGCCGCGAATACCGAACGTAAAAAGCAGCTAGACGACGTACTACAGGACTTTGAGCACCTTGATATTACATTATTAGATGGCATGAGCAGTGAAGCTATGTGCGCAGCTGACGTGATATTGATGGCGTCTGGAACAGCAGCATTAGAAGGTATGTTATTTAAAAAACCGTTAGTGGTGTCTTATAAATTATCAACACTGTCTGCGTTTTTCTTGTTTAGAATGTTAAGACAACCTTTTGTATCCTTGCCTAATTTATTAGCAGGCAAAGCACTTGTGCCTGAAATATTACAAGATGATGCGACACCAGAAAGTTTGTCAAAAGCGGTACTTACTTTTTTACAAGATGAGAATGCAGCAAAAGATCTTCATCAATCATTTTTAGCGTTGCACAAATCACTGCGATTAAATGCAGATGAAGCTGCTGCTAAAGCCATTACTGAACTTATCTGAGAGATTCATTGATGGATATTATTCCTCAAGAACAAATATTAATAGATCAAGGCCTACTTTACTGTGGCGTTGATGAAGCAGGAGCAGGCCCATTGTGTGGCGATGTTGTTGCAGCCGCCGTGATACTTGATCCTAATAATCCAATTTCATTTTTGAATGATTCAAAGAAACTCAGTGAAAAAAAGCGTGAAGCTTTGTTTCCAGAAATTATGGAAAAAGCTTTGGCGTATTGCGTAGCAAGAGCCACTGTAGAAGAAATAGATGATATTAATATTCTGCACGCGCGTATGCTGGCCATGACACGTGCGATTAATGGGTTGTCTACAGCACCACAGCATGCATTAATTGATGGGAATCGCTTACCTTTGAATATGTGCTGTGAAGGCACTGCCATTGTGAAAGGTGATGCATTAGTCGCGGCGATATCAGCGGCATCTGTATTGGCTAAAGTAACACGAGATCATGATATGGTTGAGTTAGATAAACTTTATCCTATGTACGGACTGGCCAAGCATAAAGGTTACCCAACCAAGGCACATTTAGAAGCCCTTAAAGAGCATGGTCCCACAGAAATATATCGCAAAACTTACGGACCAGTTAAAGCGCTCTTAAATAAGTAGCGCCTTTTATTTATTCGCTTGTCTTTTCATTACAGCTTGGTTGCATCTTAATTTTATCTGGGTAAACGCGCCATGCAGCGCCAGTCATAAAATCTGTTGGTATGCTAAAAAGCCCTGCATCAAGAAATAATCCAAGTAGTGTTAGCTTGTTAAATTTAGCTTGAGTGGTGAAGGTTTGCTGACACTTTCCTAATACCACTTGAACCTTATGTGCTTGATCGCGGGCAACGGGTCTTGAAACATAACCGGTTCCAACAAATCGATCGTTAATAAAAATCTCAGCTTGATTGTGTGTTTTGATAGTTAGATCTTGTTGGCTGCCGCTGAACATTGAAGCGCATCCAGTTAAGAATATCATCAGGCATAGCGTGAGTTGTTTCATATCTAAGCCTCCTATAACTTAATTTCGTAAGATAGTTGTGTAAACCACTGAGTGAAGGTTTCTTTTTCCCCTTCATGTGTGACTTCTAGTCGGCTTAATTGCAGGCGCCAATTAGAGTTGGTTGTGCTTTTATAAAGTATGGCTGCAGCCAGTTGAGGTTCGGTTAGCGATTCGTAGGTTGAATTTGGAGTTGTTGAATCAGGCTGCTGAGCCGTACCATCTTGAGGAATAATTGTTAATGTCTCTATGTCACTATACTCGCTACTGCCAAATATCATCCCAGCTTTTGCTTGTAATGACACTGAATCATTTATAGGGAAATATAAAACATGGCTAATATAAAAACCATTTAAGCTGATAGAGGCTTCTCGGATACGACGTTCGATGAATGTATTTTCGTCACTACTATTTTCAGCCGTTGTTAAGGTTTTATCAAAGTTAATTTTACCGTAATTTATGTAACCCAGCTCGGCACCGTAATACTTATGAAACCGAAAGTTTATATATAAATTAAAAGGCTTTGAGCTGTTTGTGATTTCGCTATAGCTAGGTGTTTCTGATATTTCAGTATTTATCTGCCTTACTGGGTCATTAAATACTGATTCTGTCCACGTGTAGCCCAAACCAAATCCTATGGATTTTTCGATAGGATAAGCATGTGAATAGCCTGATATAAATGAGGCCGCTAGTAATAGAAGTATGCGCATAGATTCATCATTATTTTTAAGGCCATGTTAGCTTGAGTTTCATTCAACCTCAATTGATTTGTCTGTGCATATTTGTTGTTTGTTGCAAATATGGGGCAAATACAAAGAAAGGTTAGCTATTTTTTTGAATCAGGGCTCTCTTCACAGTCTTCACAAAAAAACCTTAGAATATCGTCTTTACGTTTCATCGCGTCGTCGTATCCATGTTGAATTAGATCACGACAAAACCCTCGTTCGAATAATAGATAAGATAATACACCTGCGCCGCTATTATGAGTGCTGCCACTGCCTTTTAAAAAGAATTGTAATGACTTTGGTAGCTCTCTTGAGTGTTTAGCGGCAATTTCATCGATGGATACACTGGGGCTGATTTCTAATATATCTATGGGCTTTAAGGTGATGCCTTCACTCAGCATCACCTTATCCGGAATTTTATTTAAGGTGGTGTTGATTCGATTCAACCTTTCTACATCGCTTTCCATGCTATCTAAAAATGCAGCATTAAACATGTGGTTCATAATCTTAGCCATGCTTGGGTAGTTTTTCATTGTCTCACGTGGCTTGCGTTTATGGGCTTCACCACTGACACCAATTACCAGCACTTTTTCGGCTCCAAGGTGTAAAGCAGGGCTAATGGGTGCTAGCTGTCGAATAGCTCCATCACCAAAGAATTCGCGGTTGATTTTAATGGCTGGAAAAACAGAGGGGATCGCCGATGATGCCAATAAATGATCGACGTTGATACGTGACCTTAAGCCAATGCGACGTAGTCTTTGCCAATTTTTAATAGAGCTATGGGCTTGATAAAAGCTCACGGATTCACCGCTGGCATAGCCGGATGCTGTCACCGAAATGGCATGTAAATCTTTATTATCAATGGCTTTCTGAATGTTTTCGTATTGAATAACTTTATTCAATAACTCTTTAAGCGGAGCGTTATCTAATAGCGAAACTGGGTCGCCTGCTTTGTAGCCAAAAAATGTATTGAGTAAAAACTTAATAGATGACCCAAAGACACCTTTATAATCTGTGCGGTAAACTTGGTCGCTGCTAAAATTTTTCCAAATATTTTCTAGGCTGCGAATGCCTAGTTTATAGTGGCCCGAATAGCTGGCTAATGCCACAGCATTAATGGCGCCAGCGCTGGTTCCACTGATGATTTGAAATGGATTTTTAGAATCATTAGGCATCAAGCGGCAAATCGCTTTCAATACACCTACTTGATAGGCTGCTCGTGCTCCGCCACCGGATAAAACAAGGCCTATTTTTTTATCGACTAACTTCCGTGTCATAAAAGCCAAATTATAAGAAGAATAAGCCTTAAGTATAGTTCATAATATTGTTCTAGATTGTTGGGAAATCATATGTTTACCGGAATAGTTCAAACCACTTTACCTATAGAGGCCATAGACAAGAAAACTGGCTTATGGAGCCTTACGTTAACACTGCCTGAAACCATGATGTCAGGTCTGAATATTGGCGCGAGTATTGCCCTAAACGGTGCTTGTTTAACGGTAACCAGTATTAATCATTGCGAAGTGACATTTGATGTCATGATGGCAACATTAAACCTAACCAATTTAAACACCCTAAACGTTGGTTCCAAAGTGAACGTTGAACGTGCAGCTCGGTTTGGTGATGATATTGGTGGGCATCAATTAAGTGGCCATGTTTTTGGTCAGGTATCGATTGTTGAAATTCAGCGTCCAGAAAATAACTGCATAATCTGGTTTGAAATTACTGATGCATTTAAGGGGTATATTTTTGATAAGGGGTATATTGGATTAAACGGCTGTAGCTTGACCATTGCCGAGGTGAAAGAAGATCGCTTTTGTGTTTACCTGATACCAGAAACCTTAAATATCACTACGTATAAAGATCTTAAAGTAGGCGATAAAGTGAACATTGAAGTGGATAGCCATACACAAACCGTAGTAGATACGGTTGAACGTTTACTTAAGCAAAAAGGGTTAATTTAAGCGTTAAAAAAACAAAAGCCCAATTCTTTCGATTTGGGCTTTTGTTTTTATGTCATACAAGAAGGCAGTTATAGGCTCTTCAAGTATTGTGCAATGTCGCCGGACTCATACATCCATTGATCATTCCCATCGCCATCCGTAATCTTTAAGCAAGGCACTGTGCCTCTTCCGCCGCCAGCAATTAAATCTTGACGATTTTTAGGGTTTGTAAGCGTATTCATCAATTCAACTTGCACATCCGTTTTACGCATTTCGCGTAATACCATTTGGCAAAAAGGACATTGATCGTAGTAATACAGGGCATAAGTGGACATAATTTTCACCATGAATCAGTAAGTTAGTTAAAAAAGTGAATTAACCTGAATGTTAGACCAAATTATACTGTTTTTGATCAGTACAATCGCAAATATATTTTCAGCCTTTTCAGGTGGTGGTGCAGGATTAATCCAACTGCCTGTATTGATTTTTATGGGCCTGCCTTTCTCAGTGGCTTTGGCCACACATAAAATAGCTACAGTGGCCCTTGGTTTAGGTGCCACCATTCGAAATGTGAAAGAAGGGCATACCAGCTGGCGCTTTAACCTTTATATGCTGCTTGTAGGGATTCCTGGTGTCATATTAGGTGCATACTTTATTGTGGGGGTAGATGATCGTGTAGCTGAAATCAGCTTGGGAGTCCTAACCTTAAGTTTGGGAATCTATTCTATTCTCAAACCTGATCTAGGTTTAAATGCCCAAGAAATAAACAGGGACACACGTGGGTATGTTATCGGCGCAGTGGGTTTATTTGTTATAGGCTTTGCAAATGGTTCGTTGTCAGCGGGCACAGGGTTGTTTGCTACCATGTGGCTGGTGAAATGGTTTGGACTAAATTATAAACATGCCGTGGGTCACACATTAATTGCCGTCGGTTTATTCTGGAATGCCAGTGGTGCAGTAACCATGGGCTTTATTGGCGAGATTCAATGGGACTGGCTGCCAGCATTGGTACTGGGTTCATTAGTTGGTGGTTTTATTGGCGCGCATTTAGCCATTAATATGGGCTCTAAATGGATCAAGCGTGTTTACGAAGTTATCACGGTAATAGTGGGCATTAAATTAATAATAGGCTGATGAATAGTATGTTTATCATTCAGATTTATTAGTTTACGAACGTTTTCGTACCTGAAATCCACTCTGTCTTATGATAAAATTCTCCGCGAATTCATTATTGCCTCTAGTGATTGTTTTTAAAGCGCTAGGGCGAGTCATATATTTAGGTAGATTATGAAACTTGATACTCCTGCACAAAAAGTTAGCTATTTAATCGGTCGCCAAGTTGGTGATCAACTTAAAGGCAGTCAATTCCCTGGTTTTGAACTAGATGGTGTTGTTCAAGGCATTAAAGATTCAATTGTTAATGCTGAAATGCCACTTTCTCAAGGCGAGATTGAAGGTGCATACGAAGTTATCCAAGCTGAAATGCAAAAAATGGAAGGCGAACTATCTGCAAAAGCACGTGAAGCTGGCGACATGTTCCTAGCTGAAAATGCTAAAAAAGACGGCGTTGTTGTTCTTGAAAGCGGCCTTCAGTACGAAGTAATTACAGAAGGTTCTGGCGCTCAGCCAACACGTGAATCAACTGTACGCACACATTACCACGGTACATTTGCAGACGGACGTGTATTTGATAGTTCTGTTGAACGTGGCGAGCCAGCTGAATTTCCAGTAGGCGGTGTTATGGCTGGTTGGACTGAAGCACTTCAGTTGATGAAAGAAGGGTCAAAATGGCGTTTATTCATCCCTAGCGATCTAGCTTACGGTGAGCAAGGTAGCCAAGGCGCGATTCCTCCGCACAGCGCACTAGTATTTGAAGTAGAACTACTAAACGTAGTTAGCTAAATTATTGAGAGCCTAGAGCTCTTGATAAAAGCACAAAAAAGCCGTTAATGATGAATTAACGGCTTTTTTTGTGCTTGCAGATAACATTAAAGGCCTGCAACTTAGGTCGTAAAGGTTGAATTAAGAGTAAAGAAAGGCGCTCGCTTATGGCTAATGCCCTTTCTTTGTGTCGTTATATTAAGCGACTAACAATAATTAAAATAAAGTTTATGTGTATTAAGCAGCTGATGATGCTTGAAGCTGATCTTGATAAGCGGCCGGAGAGAAACCAGACCATTTTTTAAAGGCGTGCCTAAAATTGGCAACATCGCTGAACCCTAATGTTTCAGCAATTTCATCAGTCGACATCCTTTCTTCTAATAGGCACACAATGGCGTATTCACAGCGAAAGCGATCAACCAGTTTTTGATAGCTTGTGCCAGCAGAGGCTAATTGTCGGCGCAGAGTGCGTCCACTCATATTAAAAGCACTGGCTAGCATGTCAAAACTAGGGTGGTCGCCGACCGATGTTTTTAAAATAACATCAATGTCATTTAGCAGGTGGCTATTTTTAGTATTGGTGTGGTTTGCCAAGTTTGGGCTGGTATGTAGAAATGCGTGCATATCTTCCCTTCAATTATTTTTGTTATTAGAGAGGTTTAATAGATAGAAGCACTTTATGCGTAGGTTCCCAATCATGCTATTAGAATCGATTTGCAATACTGAAATGAGACTGTGCAATTATTGAAAAGTCTTATTTTTCAATAAGTTACATAGGTTTTTTTTGCGTAGTATTATGGCAGGCGAGTATTTTAAATTAGACAATTGATTCAGTAATTAATGCGGATTGTCGGTGATCTGTAGGCGTTGTTTTTTTAATGTCTTTAAAGGCACGGTTAAATGAGCTGAGGGTTCGGTAGCCGACATCTAAAGAAATATTCAAAATAGGAGTATCGGGTTCATTAATTAATCGCTGTGCCGCCTCTTGGATTCGAAGCTGATTAATATAGTCATTAAAGTTACGGTAACCTAGGGTTTGGTTAATCAAAGCTCTGGTTTTATATTCAGGTAGGCCTAACTCTTGGGCCAGTATTTTGATGGTAAGGTACTCGGTTCGATAGAATCCATTTTCCATAATATAAGCCAGTTTTAATTGGTGCTCATCCTCTATCACGTCTTGCGTAGGTGCCTCCGTTCTCTCTAGATTGCTTGCTCCTAATGCCTCTATGGGCCCAATTAAGGCTCCTTGTTTTCCTTCTATTAAAAAGTATGAGCAAATGATCACGGCGGCACTGATAGCCACATACGAGATATTTAAATCGAATAATCCAGTATTCATAGGAATCACCACCAGTAAAATAGTAATTCCAACGCTGATCAGAAGCGCTTTTCTAAGTTTACGACTGGACTCAACTAGGTCATCTTGCCAATGTGAAACTACTTGCCATAGCCCTAATCCAATTACAATATATTCGATATAAGTGGCAAGAGTCCAACTGAGGAAATACCCTATATTGTCAGGGCTATTAACTATGCCAGTTAGCTTGCCCACAGCCGGTGCAACAAAGGTAAACAAAGCCAATAGGCCTTGAATAGACACTACTTTTGGACGATATGAAAAGGCGAGCAAGCAAAGCAGCCAAAATAAGGCCGGGACCATGGTAGAAATTGAGCTGGCCACATCGCTCCAAGGAGACGGCACAACGTCTTGAATTAAGAAAAAAGACCCAGAAACCATCAGAGCTAAAAAGACTTTACCGACTCTTAAGTGGCTAAAATCTCGGGCGACTATTAAAAGTAATGAACACACAGCGCCAAGCGCAAAACCAGATAGAAACGGCAAGAGGTGATAACCCCAGATTATTATTATGGACACATACTAATGTATGAGCCCACACTCCTCAATAAGAGAGGCTATTTTCTAGTTGTCAGCTTGCTCCTGAATGAAGTCAGCCAAAACAAAGTTAAGAAAAGAAGGAAAGGAATGCCGATACCACCACCAGAAGATCCACTGCTAATCACCACTATCTGAACTGAATTGCTGCGTTCGCCTAATGTGATGGTTTGCTCTGTCATATCGCTATTTAGCGTCATCGTCTTGCTGGCGTACCCAGTAAACTGCACCTGAGCACTGTAATTATTAGAATCTTCAGGCATGACAATTGTAGCTTGTCCATCTGAATTTGTGGTGTAAGTTTGAGGGATGTTGAACGCTGAAAGCACCGTCATATCAAGCTCAATAGTACTGTTAGCAATCGTGTCAGAGTTACTGTCTTGAACGGTAATCGTATGGGTGATTTTTGGCTCAAGACTAATACCAGTGGATGTGGCCGGATCATAGGTACTGGTTGCGGTTATTTCTACATCAGTGGAGCTTACAATTTCCCCTACATTCAGGGTGATAGTTGCAGGGTTAAAATTATCAGGGTCATCAATCGCAGTCGTATATGTCACTTCAGATGAATTTTGGAAAAGTTTTAATTCAGTTGTATCCGAGATTAATGTGTAAAGAGTGTCGACTGCTCCACCTTCAATTTTAAGGGTTTGAACAGTTGTATTCTCAAGCAGTTTAGTAGCTGAGAAAGTTAAGCGTGGTGGACGAGTAACGGTCACGCTGATTGGGCCGTCATCATCAGTAATGGTCAGGGTGTAATCACCGGCAAATACACCATCACTGAAATTTGTATCATCGCTTTCAGGGAAAGCAATGTTGAGCGTATTGCTACTACTACTAATAAGGTTTGCAACATTACTACCGTTAAACGTTAGGTCGGTTGTGTAGCTTCCAGAAAAGTTTTTAACGTTAATCCCAGTTGAGCTAGAACTCAGCGTAAAGGTATCGCCATCGCCCAAATCTGCACCACCAATATCAATTTGTGTAGAGGGTACGCCTACAGCTGTTACGGTAACATCAAAGCTATCGGTGTCGGACAATGAACCTGTGCCTGAGTCGGTTACTTGAATCGTGACAGTTTCAGTGCCAGTAAAACCAGCATCAGCGGTAACGGTGAGCGAAGAGTCACCAGTGCCACTAAATGTACAGGTTAAGTGAGCGGCACAAGGGCTGTTGGTACTTACATAGGTGTGTGTATCACCAGTATCAACATCTGTTTCATAGGAGGCTAAATTGATGGATGCGCTAGTGCTTCCCTGAGTTAGAGAAGCTATGTCAGGCATGCCAGATAGTACAGGGGCATCATTGATGGCATTAACACCCAGGTTAAAGCTCGCGCTTGCAGATAAAGTGCCCGTACCATCATCGGTCACGGTAATTTCAACACTGTTGGTTGACCCATTGTAATTGCTGGCTGGGGTAAGGGTTAAGTTTTGACCGTCACTGTCAATGTCACAGGTGATATTTGCAGGGCAAGATGAAACTGTAAATGTGACGGTATCGCCATCAGCGTCGAAATCCCATCCACTGGCGTCTATTACTTTAGGGGTGTCTTCGTCAGTGCTATATGGAGTACCTGCAATAGTAATGGTGGGGGCATTGTTAGCACTAGGCGCAACCACAGTCCAGCCAATGTCTTTTAATAAATAAAGGGCCAAGTCTAAGCTATCCGTATATTGGGTATACTGAGGCTCCATTAGTTCATTAGGTGATGCATCTGTACTGAAATGGCTAACACTGGAGCCACCTTCGTATAAGCAGTCTCCAGAAACATAATCATATTGTAAGTAACCCGATGTAGCGCAGGGTGCATACATCTCAACCTTGTCGCCACTTTCAAAATTACCATCGCTGTCTACATCATTAAAGCCATCAGTAAGTAGACCTACAGCTTGAGTATTCACATTGCTGCCTGCCCACAGTAGTCCTGTGACGCTTACAACTGAATCTGCTCGCTGAGCATCTGTCATTGCGGGCCAAGCACCGAGAGTAACGTCATATAAATTATTTGAGAAAACGTCATCATAGCCGCCACTTTTCATCCCTGTTGGCGGGCTTACTAAGCTTGTGAAACCAAGACCGTGAGTGATTTCATGCAATAGAACAGTTGTGAAGCCAATGTAGCTAGCAGATGGGGTTTCATCAAAGCCGT
>JAWUVN010000043.1:0-60162 GCA_034112345.1 Bermanella sp.
CGATGTAAGTGCAAGCAAGGCATATCAGAATCAAACTCTCTTAAATCACCTTTTTTAAGGATAGGTAAAAATGGATCATTACCTTGAAAGCGTTTTAATATTTGACGCAAACCTTCTTTAAATGGAATAGGGATCGATCGAACCTTACTGTTTTTTTGGGTGATTACAATATACAAGCCATTACGGTTAATGGTTTCGCCAGGAACAATATGTAGCCCCGTAGCTTGAACAGCGGACTCAGGAATGTGATTAAAGGTATCATGAAACGCATAGGGATCTGGCAGAACAACCATATTGCGACCCTGATCCTCAGGAAAGAATATATTGTAGTTACTGTATAGCTGTTTAACCGTGGGCGAATACACGCATAACTTATTTTCAAAGCGCTTCACAAATTCAGCAGCATGTTGATGCTGCGTAATATGATCAAGACCCCAAACTAAATCGGTATTGTCTAATTCCTGATTTGCTGCATAACCCATACTATCCTCCGGTGGCGATCACACTGCTTAAGAACTAAGGCGGGTGCTTGATTAGCCATGATCTGAGTATTGACCATATAGTGAGATTGTTCTGTGTGAGTTTAGTGAAGAAACGTATACAAAGGGAGCTAGGAGAGAGGCAAAGCAGAGAACCTTGAAGAGGTTCACTATCAAAGTGTGAAGGAGGTCAAACTTACAGGTAGTGTTGTGTACAGTAGTTCGTTTTTACTAAGAATTAAATTCTATTAGGCACAGCGTTTAGACCACAAAGTTTTGCAATTAAGGCATTAAATAGCCGCCAAGGGTCATCTTGTAACATACTTTTTGTAGCAAGGTCGATTTGGTTACAAAGCAGCAAACTTTCTTCAACAACCGTTACAGAAAGGCGGCGAGAAGCACCCTTAAGCTGGGTCTGTTTTTTAGGCCAAAACACTTTTAATTGTTGAAGTGCTTTATCGTCTGGGATGCCATTACTTTTTAATTGGATAAAAGACAGCATTAATCGAACGTCGTTGGCGATAATAGCAAGTAGTTGTAAAGGATTTACCCCCTCACCTTGAAGCACGCTTAGGATGTGTATGCTGCGAGCCACGTCCCCTTTAAAGGCAGATTCAGATAAGGCGAACACATCATAGCGACTGGCGTCACCCACGCTGTTTTCGATATCTTCAGCGGTTATTGTTTCGTTTCCTACGAGTTTTAGTTTTTCAATTTCTTGTGCTGCTGCCAATAGGTTACCATCGGTTCGGTCTGCCAGTAATGCTAGGGCATCTCTGTCAGCTTTCATATTGTTTGCGCGTAGACGATTGGCGATCCAGCTAGGCAACTGATTGCGTTCAATGGGCCAGTGAGCAATAAAGGCGCCGATTTTATCCAGTGCTTTAAACCATTTACTGTTTTGTGTGCCTTTATCAACCTTAGGTAATACAATTAATATGACGTTGTCCGGATTAGGTTGCTGGCAAAGTTCTAATAAGGCCTTACTGCCTTGGTCTCCAGGTTTACCATTTTCAATTCTAATTTCGATTATTTTTCGGCTTGCAAATAAGCTCATAGCGTTAGCACTGTCTATTAGTGTCGCCCACTTATATTGACCATCTACATGGTGAACTTCGCGTTCATCAAAACCTTGTTTTTTTGCCACCGCTCGAATCTGGTCGCATATTTCTTGGCTTAAAAGCGGTTCATCACCACTGACTATATACACGGATTTAAGCGGTGACTGTAAGTGTTGGGCTAGTTGTTCCGGTTTTAGGCGCATGAGTTACAGCTGCTTTTTTTGAGCGGGTTTTAATGCAATGCTTTTTAAGCGCAGCAGCATTTTATAAGCATTGGATTGTTTCATATCTAAGCGCAAATTTTGCTCTTCTTGCGCTTTACCGATTTCAGCGTCGGCATTGTATAAAAATGTTTGGTATGTTGAGACAGATATGATGTCACTAATAGCGACTCTATCAGCATCTAAAAGTTGGAATTCTAATGTTTGTGTGAGTTCGTATTCACTGGCTTTAGCGGTACTGGTTACTGCCAATGTGCGTTTTCCAGATGTTTCTTTTAAAACATGTAGCTGGTAATCCGCATCATTAGAAATGGTTACGCCATTACTTAATAAGGACTGTTTGATCGCATTTTGGGATACAAAATCTACCGCCGTCACGTTCACATCTAAAATACGAAGTGATACAGGCAGGTTTACTTGCCCGCGTAAGTGCCAGCCACATGCCGCTGTGATACTGATAGCAAGTGCGATAATGAGTAACTTAATATGCGTCATCTAATTCACTTTTATTGTTTAATCGAGATTGTTAATCGAAAAAGAAACTTAAAAAATTACTGCATTGAATGCAAGTTTTGGTCTCCTAACAATATTAAATGTACACTTCAATATTGTTAGGATTAGTTGTGTGTAAAGTTAATTGGCTACAATATTAACAAGCTTACCAGGTACATAAATTTCTTTACGGATGGTTAGTCCGTCTAGGAATTTTTGCACGTTAGCATCAGCATTAGCCGCTGCTATAGCGCCGTCTTTATCAATATTTGCCGCAACATCAAGTTTGCAACGAACCTTACCGTTTACCTGTACAACAATTTGAATGCTGTCACGAACCAGTGCTGCTTCATCCACTACTGGCCAAGGTGCATCTAATACTAGGTCGGTGTTGCCCAGCTCTTTCCATAAGACATGACACATGTGCGGAGCAATCGGCGCCAGCATTTTAGTGATGGCGATCATGGCTTCTTTTAGGACGGCTTTGTTTTGAATATCGTCTTTGTTTAGTTTTTGCAGGGTGTTCATCAATTCCATGATCGCTGCAATAGCCGTATTGAATGCGTTACGGCGGCTAATGTCATCGCTTACTTTTTGAATGGTTTCATGTGTTTTACGACGCGCTGCTTTTTGTACATCGTTTAAAGCGTCTACATTCAAGGCTTCGATATCACCGCCATCTACTAACTCAGCTGCTAAACGCCAAACACGTTGTAGGAATTTTTGAGCCCCTTGTACGCCAGTATTTGACCATTCTAGTGATTGCTCTGGAGGCGCTGCGAACATGGTGTATAGGCGCACAACATCAGCGCCATACAGATCAATGGCTTCTTGAGGGTCGGCCCCGTTATTTTTTGACTTAGACATTTTGATCATGCCTTCGTGATTTAGCTCTGTGCCTTCATGGCTGGCTTTAACAACACGACCTTTATCATCGCGATCAAGTGTAACGTCAGCTGGGTTAACCCATTCTTTGCCGCCATTTTCATTTTTATAGCTGAATGCGTCTGCCAATACCATGCCTTGGCACAATAGGCTTTTGAATGGCTCATCACCTTTCACTAGGCCTGCATCACGCAATAATTTGTGGAAGAAACGGGCATATAACAAGTGGAGAATGGCGTGCTCGATACCGCCAATGTATTGATCCACAGGCAGCCAGTAGTTGGCCTCTTTTGGATCAATCATTTGCGTATCGTCTTGTGGAGAACAGTAGCGCGCGTAATACCAAGAGCTTTCCATGAAGGTATCGAAGGTATCGGTTTCGCGGAAGGCCTGCTCGCCACCAAATTCAATGTTTTCGAATTCAGGGTTGTTTTTAATTGGACTGTTAACACCGTCCATTACCACATCTGTTGGTAATACGATTGGCAGCATTTCTTCAGGTGCGACAACTTGCTCGCCATTTAGTTTGTTTATCATCGGTACTGGGGTTCCCCAGTAACGCTGACGGCTTACGCCCCAATCGGTTAGGCGGTAATTGGTTTTGGTTTTGCCTTTGCCTAATTGCGTTAATTTGTAAGCAATGGCTTTAAAGGCTTTGTTGAAATTCAAACCGTCAAATTCACCAGAATTAATGAGCTTACCCTTTTCAGTAAAGGCGGCTTCTGAAATATCAAAATCGGCAGGAGCAGCAATGACCTGATTAATTTCAAGGCCGTACTTTTTAGCAAACTCAAAATCACGTTGATCATGAGCAGGAACCGACATAACCGCGCCAGTGCCGTAACCCATCAATACAAAGTTAGCGACCCAGACCGGTACTTCTTTGCCTGAGATAGGGTGAATGGCAGTACGACCTGTGTCGCAGCCTTTTTTCTCCATGGTGGCGATATCAGCTTCAGCTGTGCCACCTAGCTTACATTCCTCAAGGAACGCGGTTAGCTCAGTATTGCCTTGTGCGGCTTCAATGGCCAGAGGGTGACCAGCAGCAACCGCTAAGTAACTCACGCCCATTAAGGTGTCAGGGGGAGTGGTGGAGATATCTAACGTCTCCTCTTGGTCCTTAAGACCAAACGACATTTCAACACCTTGGCTTTTACCAATCCAGTTTCGCTGCATGGCTTTTACTTTCTCAGGCCATTCATCAAGCTGGTCTAGGTCGTTTAATAATTCTTCTGCGTAATCAGTAATGCGGATAAACCACTGAGGGATTTCTTTACGCTCGATAGGGGTGTCACAACGCCAGCAGCAGTTATCTATTACTTGCTCGTTGGCCAGTACAGTTTGATCGTGAGGGCACCAGTTAACGGCGCTTACTTTTTTATAGGCTAGGTTTTTCTCTACAAGCTTGGTAAAGAACCATTGCTCCCAGCGATAGTATTCAGGTTTACAGGTGGCCAGCTCACGATCCCAGTCGTACCCAAAGCCCAAGCTGTTTAACTGGTCTTTCATGTAGGCAACGTTTTCGTCAGTCCATTTACCTGGTGCTGTTTTGTTTTTGATGGCTGCGTTTTCCGCAGGCAGGCCAAATGCATCCCAGCCCATAGGCTGCATAACATTTTTGCCTTGCATGCGCTGGTAGCGGGAGATTACGTCGCCAATGGTGTAGTTACGTACGTGACCCATGTGCAGGCGACCACTTGGGTATGGAAACATGGATAGGCAGTAGAACTTTTCACGGTTGCTATCAATAACGGCTTTAAATACCTGGTTCTCAGTCCAATATTGTTGAACCTGAGATTCGATTTCTTGTGGGTTATATTGCTCTTGCATGGTGCTGATATGCTGCCTATTGAAATAGCATGAATGCTATCAAAATGATAAAAAAAATTAGTGGTTAAGGATACCTTAGATCGCCAGTGAAAACCTAGCAAATATAGGGCTAGGTTGTCGCTTTTTGGCTGTTAATCAGTGGATTCTGCCTTGAATTTAAAGGCCTATCTCCTAATCTCTTATGGATAGTAAGAATAAATGGAATACACATGGATTGGTGGTCAAAACTCAGCTTGCGCTGGAAGCTTCAAATTGGATTTATAGCCGTGACGGCTATTACGACGTTATTTAATCGTTTTTTGGCGGTGTACGAGCTTCAAAAGATGATAGATATTGCCAGCGAGCAAGGTGTCGCTGAAAGTACCGTTGCGCTTATGGTGCAATCTCGAAGTGATTTTATATTCAACAGTGTTTGGGAGTCGGCGATCGAATTTACCATACAATTTATGGTGATTGGTTTTGTCGCTAGTTTGTTTGTGAAGCCGTTTGTAGCCTTGATTAAGGCATTGCGAAAGGTTGAAAAAGGTGACCTTACTATTTCGGTAGAGGCTCGCAGTAAGGACGAAGTAGGTCAATTGACTAATCATTTTAACTCCATGGTGAAGCGCTTAAATGAAGTACTGGCTAATGCAGATTCTAGTTCGCGTTATATGCGTCAAAGTGCGTATCAAATAACAGAGGTGAGTCGAAGTATTGCTTCACAATCTGAAGAAGAAAAGTCGAAGTTTAAAGATGTTAGCGAGGTTATTTTTCAATTACACGAAATTAGCTCGCAAGTACAAGCATTAGCTGACGACTCGAAAAAAACAGCCGAAAAAGGCAAGCAAGCTGCACTTTCAAGTAAGCAGGTTGTGCAAAAAAGCGTTGATGATATGGGGCAGATTCAACAGCAGGTAAAAACGGCGTCTGAGCAGGTAGAAGCATTAGACTCTACTGCCCATCAGATCGCAGAGATTATTGGTACCATCAGTGAAATTGCAGATCAAACCAATTTATTGGCGCTTAATGCTGCCATTGAAGCGGCCCGAGCAGGTGATCAGGGCAGAGGATTTGCAGTAGTGGCGGATGAAGTGCGCGGGCTGGCAGAAAAAACCAGTCAAAGCTCTGAGCAGATTAGTTCAATCATTGATAATCTCACTAGAAATGTTAAAGAGGTAACAGGCTCAATGGAGGTGGTCGCTGAGCAAGTGCAAAGCAATGCTGAATCGGCACAAAATACCGCTAAAGAAATAGATCAAGCTGCGAGTCAAATTATGATTTCAGCTAAAAATGCGCAAGAAATTGATCAGATAAGTTCACAGCAGCTGTCTCGCTTTACACAGCTTGAAAGTGCTATGGAAGGGTTGTTAGAAGCACTTGATCAGAACTCATCTAAAGTGGCGAATACCAGTAATATTGCTGAATCATTATTGAAATTAACTCAAAATTTATCTGAGTTGATTAATCATTTTAAGATTGAAAAATCTATGGTCACTGGCCTTGAGGGGCATGATGAAGATGAGCGTCGTGACCACCGTAGAGTGGAGTCTCATTTTCTTGTGCGCATTGAAGTTGACGATGTTTGGGAAGATGCGTATTGCGAAAATATCAGTATGACGGGCATGAAAATATTGCTGAACCATGAAATAGGATTGAATGACAAAATAGAAATATCGCTCATGCTGCCAAAAGATAATCTGCAAGAGTATAGAAGCCAAACTCCTATGCGGTTAAAAGCCAATGTTCAGCGTATGGATGATCATAAAGATGGTTTTGCTTACGGTGTACATTTTACCAATCTTAATCATTCGCAAACGGATAGTCTCAAGCAAGCAATTGAGTTTATTGATATAGCAGCTTGACCTTGGTCAATAAAGAATACACTTTGAATGGGAATCCTTTTTAGAACAGTGTGTTGGCATTGAGTTTTACCCACCGCCTGATAATGTTCGCCGCCTATCATTAATATTAGACATGGAGTGCATGTGGGCGTTTTAAAAATCAGGATTTTAGCGATTATTTTGGGGATGTTATTGGTACCCGCACTCGCACAATCGGCTCCTGAATCAGCCGAACTATTACGATCTATTAATGCCAGCGCAGCTCTGAAATCTGATGCAATATCTCGCGGGCAAACGCGTTCAATGTTATGTGGTTATTGTCATGGTAAAGATGGTAATAGCGTTAAAGAATATATTCCTAATTTGGCGGCACAAAACCCTGAGTACTTATTAAATCAGTTCCAACTTTTTGCCAGTGGTGAGCGCAAAAGTTATGTGATGGAGCAAATATCAAAAGGCTTAACAAGCAGCGAAATGGTGGATTTATCGGTATTTTTTGCCGGTCAAATCGTTAAGCCTCAAGCGCATATTCAAACCTCTTCTGAGGGCATGGAACGATACCAAGGCTTTTGTTTTGCTTGCCATGGTGACGATGGTAAAGGCAATAAAGACTTGCCTAGGCTAGCAGGTCAAAAGAAGGTATTTTTAGTGAAAACCTTAAACGATTTTAAGCAAGGTAAAGCCGCTAGAGCCAATTCGCCTATGGTGCGTATTATGAAAGCGGTTAATGCATCTGATATTGAGCCGTTGGCGAATTATATTGCGACAATGCCTTAAGTATTGCCTGGCTAATAGATTGCATTCCTTCAGGAAGTAATCCTAATGGAGGTATGTATAATGTGCCTTCAATCTTTGTTGTCGTTCAGTATAAAGTAAGATCGTTATACAAGGGTATATCTAGCTGGAGGTTGCCGTATGTTGTTAGAAGGTTCATCTGACATAATCTTGAAATGTGAATACATGACGTCTGGGGCTCATCAAGGCTCTCAGTGGCTAACTTTTCGCAATGGTTTTGTCATGGTACTGACAACGGATTGCATGGCTCTATACCGAGATGAGGTATCAATTACCGATCCACTAGGTAATGGTTTGAAAGCTCTGGCGGATTTAAAAGAAGGCGATCAGCTGCTGGCGGCTGAAAACGGTTTAATATCATCATTTAGCGCAGGTTTTGTTGGACTGAATGATGAAAAGGCTATCTTAATCACACCGAACGATATTCAGTTGTTCGCAAATAAAACAGATGCGCTATATAACCGAGATGAATTGGCAAGATTAGAACTGACTTAATGCGCTAAATTTATCAGTTAGTTAAATAAAAAAAGAGTCTTACGACTCTTTTTTTATGGACTGCAATCGGGCTGAAAATCTCAGTATGAGCAGAGTTGTAAAACATAAAATAAGAATAGGCCAGCTGCCCCATATGTTAAACGGCGTATTGCCTGTCCTAACTTCTGCTTGTGCGCTTAATACCCCAAATTCCATTTGAGGCAGTTTTTCAACAACGTTACCGCGATTATCAATCAGTGCTGTGACACCAGTATTGGTGCTTCTTAATATGTAGCGGCCGTTTTCAAGAGCTCTCATTTTAACAATGCCAAGGTGTTGTAATGGTCCGTTACTTAAACCAAACCAGGCATCGTTACTGATGGTGACCATTAATCCACTGTCTGTACTCTGAGATGCGACAAAGTCTGGATATACAACGTCATAACAAATAAAGGGAGCAATGGTGTAGTTTAAATCTTTAGTGTTCACCTTGATTAGGGTTTGAGTATTATTTCCCGCAGCAAATTGTGACATGGGGATATTAAAAAACGATAGCATGGGTCGCCAGCTTTCTGGGAATGGCATGTATTCACCAAAGGGCACTAACTTTTGTTTATGGTATAGGCCTGAGCTATCACCTAATGCAATAATCGAATTGTGAAATTTCCCGGGCTGAGGCTCATTTTGCCCCTGCTGATATGGAATACCTGTAATCAAAGCCGTGTTATTAGCCTTACCTGTTTCATCAAGGAACTTCATATATTCTTTAGCTTGATGATGCAAAACCGTGATTGCGGTTTCGGGCCACAAGATCACATCAGCGTCCCAGTTTTGTTCACTGGCACTTCTATATTTTTCAAGTGTTGGATAAATTTCTTCAGGCAGCCATTTTCTTTCTTGGGAAATATTGCCTTGAATAGCCACTACTTTTATATCGGCTTGTTTTTCTGTCCATTCAAATAGGGCTAAAAAGGCACCGATGATCCAAGGAGCAATTAATATGGCACCTGTGTTTTTAGCAATCTTTTTGAATGAGTCTTGATAGTGGTCAGCAGCAAGGCTTTTCCATTGTGTATCAATAATAAATGCTGACATTAAAGTAATGATAAAACTGATGCTGTACACACCGAATACTGGAGCAAACCCTTTTAAACTAGATTGAATATGGGCATCACCTAAAAATAACCAAGGAAAGCCAGTTAAGAACCAACTTCTAGACCATTCAAAGAGCACCCAAATAGCGGCAAAGCTTAAGTAGGGCTTGGATTTATCGGCAAAGAGTTTTTGATAACTGAGCGTCATCAGAGCGAAAAACCACGCTAACCCCATAACAAAGAACAGAGTGAATAAAAATGCCATAGGAGCGGGGGTATGACTGTAAACATGAATGCTTACGTAAACCCAGCTAACGCCCGATGCAAATACACCTAGACCAAACCACCAACCACGCCACATGGCTTGCTTGCTCGTTAGTGATTTTAATGAGTAGTAAAACAAGGCAACGGCAGCAATCTGCAAAGGCCAAAAATTATAAGGCTCTAAGCTAAATGGTATAAGTGCGCCGCACACCAAGGCAAAAAAATGGCCTAGAAGTCCAGGCCGTTGTAATGATTGTAAATCAATGTTCATTGAGTTCTTCTATTATTCTGGTTTTGACTCGGTGGTCACTTCTAATAAATGAATCTGTCGATTATTCCCATTGGCAACTTTATAGTTAAGCTTGCCAATGGTAGTGGTTTCATCGCATTCAGGAAGGCGGCCAAATTTATCAATAATGATGCCACCAATGGTATCAAATTCTATGCTTTCAAATTTAGTGCTAAATGTTTCGTTGAAGTCTTCAATAGGCGTAAGGGCTTTAACCATATACGTGTTTGAATCTACTTGCTTGATGAAGCTATCTTCTTCATCAAAGTCGTGTTCATCTTCAATTTCGCCCACAATTTGCTCTAATACATCTTCAATGGTGACTAGGCCGGCAAGGCCACCGTATTCATCAATCACAAGGGCCATATGGTTGCGAGTAGCGCGAAACTCTTTTAGCAATACGTTTACGCGTTTGCTCTCAGGGACGTATGTCACGGGGCGCATGATGTCCTTTAATCGAAAACTGGCATTGTTTTCGGTTAGCACTAATGGCAGTAGGTCTTTTGCCAGCATAATGCCAAGCACTTCATCATCGTTTTCACCTAATACAGGAAAGCGGGAGTGAGCAGATTCAATTACTTGGGGTAAAAAGACTTTGGCACTTTGATCTGCGTGTACACATACCATTTGTGAGCGAGGAATCATTATTTCGCGCACCTGCATGTCGGCAACCTGAATAGCCCCCTCCATAATAGACAGTGCGTCACTGTCTACGATTTGGCGTTCTTCTGCATCACGTAGGATGTGTTTAATTTCGCTGCGATTTTGTGGATCGCCAGCAAAGAATTTTAGGTTATCTAACCAGCTAAATATGGACTTTTTTGGTCGCGGTTTCATTATCTTATTCAATGATTAAATAGGGGTCGGTAATATCCAGTTTAGCCAATATTTGGCGCTCTAGATTTTCCATGACGTCAGCTTCAGCGTCCTTTATATGGTCGTAGCCTAGTAAATGCAAGCAACCATGTACAACCATGTGTGCCCAGTGGTGCATTAATGGTTTATTTTGTTCTTTAGCTTCTTGTGTCACTACAGGGGCACAAATAACTAGGTCACCAATTAGGTTGCCCATTTCTTCTTGGATGTGTGTCATTTCTGGTGGTATTTCAAACGGAAATGACAATACGTTAGTGGGTTTGTCTTTACCACGAAATTCAAGGTTCAAACTTTGGCTTTCTTCTGGGCTTACAATCACAATGCTTAAATCAGCGGCATTTTTTAAGTCTGTTAAAGCCGTGCTCGCCCATAGGTTAAATTGGTCAAACGTTGGAAGATTATCTGCTTCATATTCCGTTTGTAGGTCTACATTAATCATTTATGTGTCTCGGAATTGATGGTAGGTGATTCAGTTTTCTGGGCAGATTCTTGTGCTGTTACTATGCGCTTGGCTTCACGCTTTAACTCTAAGTTTTGGTCGTGCTGATCATAAGCATCTACAATACGTTGTACCAATGGGTGTCTTACCACATCTTTATTAGCAAAATGAGTAAAGCCAATACCTTCTACTTTATCGAGTATATTCATTATGTGAGCTAGACCCGATCGTGTGCCTCTAGGTAAATCCACTTGCGTAATATCACCAGTCACTACGGCTTTAGATCCAAACCCAATTCGAGTCAGGAACATTTTCATTTGTTCTGGTGTGGTGTTTTGGCTTTCGTCTAAAATGACATACGCATTACTGAGTGTACGGCCACGCATGTAGGCTAGCGGTGCAATTTCGATAATATTACGTTCTTGCAGTTTAATTACTTGCTCGTACCCAAGCATTTCATGAAGAGCATCGTATAAAGGGCGTAAATAAGGATCTATTTTTTGTGAAAGGTCACCAGGTAAGAACCCCAGTTTTTCACCCGCTTCAACAGCGGGTCTAACCAATAGAATTTTTTGAACATCATCACGCATTAAGGCTTCAACTGCACAGGCTACCGCTAAATATGTTTTACCTGTACCTGCTGGACCAATGCCAAAATTAATGTCATGGGAATGGATGGTGCGCACATATTTTTGTTGATTAGGACCACGTGGCTTAATGATCATTTTAGGGGTACGAATCACAATGGCCTTGTAGCCAAGGCCATCTTTAGCCGCATCTTTTAATTCTGTGATTTCTAAGTCAGATTCTTGCAGCATTAAGTGAATTAAATCACTGCGAATATCTGTTTTATTATGGGTTTCACGGTATAACTTTTGAATGATTTTGGTGCAGTGGTCTACACCGGAAGCATCACCGGCAATCTTAAAGTGATTGCCGCGGTTAAATATGCGAATAGAGAAATGTTTGGCAATTTGCTTAATGTTACAGTCAAGGTGCCCGCAAAGATTAGATAGCCGTTTGGTGCTGTTAGGCTCCAAATAAAATTCGGCTTGGGCGGTGTGCTTGGTCTCTGCGGATTGAGTGTCTGCCGTCATTAAAATTAAGTATCTCTTGGATGATGAATAGGGTGTGTTAAAACACACCTTCTTCAATTAAATATTCGCCAAATAGGCTGTTGTTAAACGATTCTTGAACTTTGATTTTAACAAACTTGCCAACCAGGCTGTGGTCGTCGCAGTTAAAGTAAACTGAGCGATTGTTCTCTGAGCGTCCAATCATCTTACCAGGGTCTTTGTTAGACACCTGAGTAACTAAGATAGTTTCAGTTTTGCCTACCATGCGTCGACCAATGCCTTGAGCGTTTTGTAAAATGCGTTCTTGCAGTATTTTTAGGCGCTTTTTCTTGTCAGCTTCAGGCATGTTGTCTTCTAAATCTGATGCTGGGGTACCTGGGCGACGGCTATAAACAAAACTGAAAGAGGTATCAAAGTTAATTTCTGCAATCAGGTTCATCGTGTCTTCGAAATCTTGTTCGGTTTCGCCAGGAAAGCCCACAATAAAATCAGAGCTGATACTGATATCAGGTCGTACTTGTTTAATGCGGTTTATCTTATCTATGTACATGTCCACTTCGTGACCACGTTTCATTGCCGCTAATATTTTATTGGATCCACTTTGAACAGGCAGGTGCAGGTGGCTTACTAGTTCTGGTACTTCGGCATAAGCTTGAATCAAGCTGTCTTTGAATTCTAATGGGTTACTGGTAGTAAAGCGTATGCGATCAATGCCGTCGACTTCAGCTACATGATGAATTAACTCGGCCAAATCGGCAATTTCACCATCGCTGGTTTCACCTTCGTAGCAGTTTACATTCTGGCCTAATAAGTTGATCTCGCGAACACCTTGGTCGGCTAGCTGGTGCACTTCTTTCATTACGCTATCAAATGGGCGGCTTACTTCTTCGCCACGGGTGTAAGGCACGACACAGAATGTGCAGTACTTACTGCAGCCTTCCATGATGGATAAAAAAGCGCTGGCGCCATCTACTTTTGGCGCAGGTAGGTGGTCAAATTTCTCAATTTCTGGAAAGGTCACATCCACAACTGGGATTCTATTGGCGCTGGCATCAATGAAGTCAGGGAGGCGATGAAGCGTTTGCGGGCCAAATACCATGTCTACCTGAGGTGCTCTTTTGCGAATAGCTTCGCCTTCTTGGCTGGCTACGCAGCCACCCACACCGATAATCAGGTCAGGGTTTTTATCTTTTAGCTTGTTCCAGCGGCCTAGCTGATGAAATACCTTTTCTTGCGCTTTTTCTCTTATAGAACAAGTATTTAGAAGTAATACGTCAGCGTCTTCAGGGTTGTCGGTTAGCTCCATTTCGTGGGTATCACCCAGTAAGTCTGCCATACGAGAACTGTCGTATTCATTCATTTGGCAACCATGGGTTTTGATGTACAGCTTTTTCGCCACGGAGTTATCCACTCATACTATTTAAATTAGGAGGCGCATTATAAACCCCTGGTGGATATCTGCCCAGTACTCTTGGCTTTATTGCTGGAGATCTTTTAAATGTAAGTGAGTAACCACTGACTAAATGGAGTATTTCTTACACAAGTTGTCGGAATAGGGCATATCTCTTACAAGCTATACTGATAGAATGGCCATCTCACACATCAAATGACAGTCTAAAGTATGATGTTGATTAGATTGGGTGTGTGGAGTGAATAGCTGAAAATTCGCTATCTGATGAAGTGTGTAAGAAAAATCACATTTCATATTTAGATCGCCTCAACTTTTAAGGATAAAGGGTGTATGGCACAAGATTCATATAGGCTTCGTGGCGATAACTCGAATCAAGAGATCGTTCGCCGTTTGAAAAATGAGATTCATAAACTGGAGTCTCAATTACAGCGTCTTCAGGGTGAAGAGTCACCTCCTCAATTCAATATTATAAAAACATATCAAACAATGATTGAATCAAGGCAAGATATTTTGAGTCAAATGCGTTAAATAAATTCTTAGTGTTTGGCATAAAAAAAGAGGCTTATGCCTCTTTTTTATGTCTGCTTATTACTCTAACCTGAATTGATATTTTAATTTTCCTTCCATTATTAGTCTTGGGCTTGAGACTTTTTTAGCGCTTTTTGCAGGCGGCGTACTTCGGCTTGCAGTAGAACAGTTTTACGCTTCCATTTATCCAATTGAGCCTTGCTCACTTTTCCACCCTTTGATTGATATGACTGAATATCTTCAAGTGCGCTCTCTGCATTTTCTTTTAGTACAAGGCTTTGGTCATTAAAGGATAGGTTCGTCATGCTTGGTTGTTTTAAGGCTTCATTAATGCGAGCAAACTGTTCTTCTTGTTTTAATACAAACTGCTCAAGTTGGTTTTCTTGTGCAACGCGCAATCGAGTGGCATATCTGGCCAGAGAATACAGGCGTTCAGCTTGAAATAGACTTTTACCCGCTAATTCCTCTATACGCAGTTTTTGTCTTGGGTTTTGACGAATGAATTGTTGTGTGTCAGCCAAGTTGTTAATGGTGCTTTGATACGTTTTAGGCAGAAGTGCTTGCGCATTTAATTCATTTGCTTGTTTGAGCATGATGTGAGTTTTAGATAAGAAAGTGTAATCAATGGCTTTAACTTCAAGTGCTCGCATTTCTTTTATTAAATCTTTCTCTGATTTTTTCGCACCGTTTATGTCTCGCTGTTCAATTAACTTTATGAGATCTATTTGTTTTTCTTGTAGTGTGGAGAATTTTTCAGGGAAATGTTTTTGGGCTGATAATCTAGTTAAGATTCCACGGCTATTTAGGCTTTTTTTCAGCGTATCTTTTGTTACTTTTTTATTTCTAATGCCGGCGTTGACGTACTCAGTACTTAAGTAAGCATTCAATTTTGTATCTGAATTATTATTTTCTGCATAAAGAGTTTTGGCCTTTTCGAATGAGGATATGGCATTTACATAGTAGGTGGGCGCATAAAAAGATAAGTTTTCACTTTCGGCTTTACGAATATTAAGTTTTGCACCTTGTAGTGCATCATTGGCTGAGCTTTTTGCTGGACTTGCTTGTTCTGCGCGGGAATAAATACTTTTTTCATCAGGTAAAGATGAGCACCCTGATAGGCTGAGTATTAATGCAAAGGATACAGATGACAATTTGAAAAAGCGCATGCAGTAACTCCGTAGATAATGGCATAAAAAGATGGCAAATATATAATAAGACGCTCTATTACACACTATACTGAAATGAGAGAGTGAGATTGCCTGATTGTAGCAACAATGGTTGCCTAATAGGCATAAAGATGGGAGAGTAAAGTTCATAAGTGTGACTATGGTCGTAAAGATCGAGTTTAAACCTCTGTATTAAGGTACTTGCGTACGTTCAAGATAATGAATGCCGTTATAAAATTGATGGAGGCAAAATGACTCATACAGTAAAGCACCCGTTAAAATGGCGTTTAGCAGATGTAGAGGGTACTGGCGTTGAGTTTGTTAACGTGGTGATGCCAGAGGACCCGCTTTCAAATAAAGAAATTCTGTTATCAACTGATATCCCAAGTCCTCTTAATTCCAGTATGGATATTAAGTGGAGTGACGAAGATCTAGACCTGTTTCAAACCCTTCTTTATAAAATGCTAGACCTAGGTTTGCATGATACTGATCAGCTAGAATTAAATCAGCCTGAATTAGTTGATGTATTACACATTGTTGCAGCGGCTCATTTTATTGAGCCTAAGGATGCAGATGAGTTTCTAGCCGAAGACATTGCAACTGTGCTATGCGAAATTGATTTAGGTGATTTAATTTGCGTGCACACACAAGGCGGTTTTAAAACGGCAGTAGTCGCGGACTTAGACAGCATTGAAGCGGTGTGTGTATTACTTGAACCACTAGAAATTGATGGTGAAGATGTTTTGGATATTTATGATACATTCGTTGTGAATAAACATAATATACTTCCCCCTGAATTTGGCAATGTAATGCCGGGCGATGAAGCGACGATCCACTAGCTTAAAAGTTAACGAACATTAAAGAACCCCAATAAAAAACCAACTCATAGAGTTGGTTTTTTATTGTTCAGCATATGAATTAACGATTTAGTTAATTAGCGTTCAATGGCTAGAGATACACCCATGCCGCCACCGATGCATAAGGTCGCTAAACCTTTTTTAGCATCTTGTTTTTGCATTTCGTAAATCAGCGTTACAAGAATGCGGCAACCAGAAGCACCAATTGGATGACCAAGAGCAATGGCACCACCATTTACATTTACTTTTGCAGCATCCCAGTTTAATTCTTTACCAACAGAAAGAGATTGAACAGCAAAGGCTTCGTTAGCTTCAATTAAATCTAAGTCCGCCAGTGTCCATCCTGCTTTTTCTAAACAGCGATTAGTTGCTTTAACAGGTCCGATGCCCATGATGGTTGGGTCAACCCCTGCATTTGCATAGCCTTTGATAGTGGCTAAAATGGTTAAGCCAAGTTCTTCTGCTTTTTCTTTGCTTGCTAGCATAACGGCAGCAGCACCATCGTTAAGTGATGATGCGTTTGCAGCTGTAACAGAGCCATCTTTTTTGAAGGCAGCGCGCATGCCTGCCAATTTTTCTTCTGTCACACCGGCACGTGGGCATTCATCTTTATTAATAATAACGTCATCGCCTTTACGCTGAGGGATCACAATATCTATGATCTCATCATCAAATTTACCTGCTGTTTGTGCGGCAACGGCTTTGGCCTGTGACGCAGCAGCAAATGCATCTTGGGCTTCACGGCTTACTTCATATTTGTCGGCTAGGTTTTCAGCAGTGATACCCATATGGTAATCGTTAAACGCATCCCATAAGCCATCTTGGATCATGGTATCAACCATGGTGATTGGCCCCATGCGCTGGCCAGTACGAGAGTTAGGCATAACGTGCGCAGAGTTAGACATGCTTTCCTGTCCTCCTGCGATGATTACATCAGCATCGCCATTAGCGATGGCCTGTGCTGCAAGGTGAACTGCTTTTAAAGCTGATCCACATACCTTGTTAATAGTTAGTGCAGGGGTGTTTTCAGACAAGCCTGCATGAATAGCAGATTGGCGAGCTGGATTTTGACCTGCACCTGCGGTTAATACCTGGCCGAAGATCACTTCGTCTATCTTGCTTGAATCAATACCAGAGCGTTCAACCACGCCTTTAATGATTTGGCTACCAATTTGTACAGCGCTTAAAGGTGCAAGGCCGCCTTGAAAGGCTCCGATTGCACTACGACCTGCGGCTACAATAACAACGTCTTTCATGGTCTCTCCGGACAATTACGATGAGTATTTAATAGGAATATTATGAATAAATAAGGCGCCTAGTGTACCGATTATATTGGTAATAATTAAGGCCTTTTGGACGGTAGGCCATGAAAAGTCGAAATTATAACTGAGCTTTTTCATGACTTAATTTGAAAGATTTATGGTTTGATAACTTTCATAAATAATCAGTTATTTTAATGCCAAAACCGAGGCGCCTTTGATATTGGTTGTATTCAATCAAGCTATGACCATAGCCCTCATAATATTGAATAAACCCTTTTAGGCGCTGGCCAAGCGGAAAGTTGATTTCTAATTCAGCCCAGCCTCGGTTGTTTTTGGTTCTTAAGTTGTTACCAAACTTAAGCATACGAGAATATTTTTTATGCTGCTTGTACCAAACAAAGTTGGCGTATCCTAGGTATTTTTCGATATCTGGATTGTCATCATCGGTTGGGTCGTCAGGATCAGAAGAGACCTTTTCTTTGAAGCGATACCATGGCTCTATACCATAAACAGAGTCACCACTTAAATGGTAAAACCCTGTTGTAATTCGGTTCCAACTACGAGAAAAACTTTGATACTGCCCGTTGCTTTGATGATTTAATGCAATGTTTACACGGTCGATTAGCCCCCAATTTGGAGTCATTTGAAAAATAAGTTCGGGCTCGTGATTGGTTTCTCTGAATGGGCGAGAAGCTCGTTCGTTATAGACCTGCCAATAAGATTTATTGGTGTATGCAATAAATAGTTTGTAGTCATTGTGGTCATCAAATTGATAAATTTGGTATTTAATACTGACCTGGAACATGGCTTCAACGTTTTGTAGGCCTGGATTGACATCTGCATATAGTTCGTCGTAAGGACTTTCGGTGTATGAAAATGGCATAAAATAGTTAGGGCGATGAGGTAATAATATCATCGGTAACAAGCTGGCTTGGCGCTCTAAAAAATCTCTGTGCTTCATCGCTTCAAGTAGGGCTTCAGCATCATCAATAATAATGGCGTTCTCTTGATAAATTTTAGGTAAATCAGAGATAGGCTTAATGTGTGTTCTTTCAGTCGACTCTTCGGCGTTCAATAAGCTACTAACCAATATCAATAAGGCACTAAGGCGTTTCATTTTTGTCCTGTTTCTTGATGACTATTCACGGTACAGCAATACATATGAGTGATTAATATAGGTTTCATGCCGGTGTTAATAGTTGTGAGATACTTTGGGTATATGGGTGCATCAATATACCTTTTTCGCAAACGATTGCATCTATTAGTTCGTTGGGGGTGATATCAAATGATGGGTTAATAGCTTGGCAATTATTAGGAGATATTTTATTGTTATTGAGAGTGGTGACTTCGTGCATAGGGCGATTTTCAATAGGGATATCTTTCCCTTCGGTAATGTTTAAGTCAAATGTACTAATGGGAGCAACCACCATGACTTTTACATTATGGTGTTTGGCCAGTACGGCTAAATTGTATGTACCAATTTTATTTGCTACATCGCCATTTGCAGCAATGCGATCAGCGCCAACAATGATCCATTGAATGTTTCCCTGTCGTAATAGTTGGCCCGCAGCCCCTTCAGTGGAAATAGTTACCGGGATATTGTCTTGCATGAGTTCCCACGCCGTTAGTCTAGACCCTTGTAACCAGGGGCGAGTTTCGCCGGCATATACTTGCGTAATTTTATTTTGACTAAAGGCACTTCTGATAACACCTAATGCTGTTCCGTATCCGCCTGTGGCCAATGCGCCTGCATTGCAGTGTGTATAAACTTGGCTATTACTATTAATTAAGCTGGCACCTAAATCGCCCATGATCTTATTGGCAGATATATCATCGGTTAAAATCGTATTAGCGGTAATGGATAGGTGAATGATTTGCTCATTGATTGAAAGGTGGTTAGTTCTAGCAAGGACATGCTTCATCTTATCTAGCGCCCAAAATAAATTAATAGCGGTTGGTCTAGATTGAGCGAGGAGATTAAATGCGTGGTCCAAATCTAATGATTCAACATTGTGTGCTTGCTGTAGCTTTGCCGCTAACACAATACCAAATGCGGCCGTAATCCCAATAGCAGGTGCACCGCGTACTACCATATCGGTAATGGCTTGAGCTACGTCTTCTGGGTGAGTATAGGTAAGATATTTTTCTTCATGGGGAAGAATACGCTGATCTAATAATTCTAGTTTATCGTTTTTAAAGCGAATGGGTTGGACTGCTTGCCATTGGCAAGTGTTTTGGGTTGGTATGCTCATGATTGCAAATCCACAATTAGCTGATAAATCAGCTAGATGATTGTTTGAATCAATTATACCTTGAATTCATTTACGATGGATTTTAATTGCTCGGCTTGATCGGATAGTTGCTTGGTGGCTTGGGCAGTCGCTTTTGAATCATCTACAGTACGCTCTGAGATACCATCGATTAGCACAATATTTTCACTAACGGTTTCGGCCACTGTTTTTTGTTCGGTGGTACTGTTGGCAACCAAAGTATTCATTTGGTTGATAATCTTTATCGAATCTAAGATGGCATTTAATGATTCGCCAGTGGTTTTAGACTGTTCGACTGCGTTGTAAGCCTGCGTTTTAGATTTCTCCATGGCTTCAACCGCTTGTTTTGTTCCGGTTAATAGGCCATTTATAATCGTTTCTATTTGATCGGTACTTTCTCCAGTACGCCCTGCCAGAGTTCTTACTTCATCGGCTACAACCGCAAATCCGCGACCTTGCTCGCCTGCTCGTGCTGCTTCAATGGCGGCATTTAGTGCTAGCAAATTGGTTTGATCTGCTATGGATCGAATATCTTGCGAAGCAGAAGAAATAGTTTGTACTTGTTCTGATAATGTCTGGATAACTGTTCGGGCAATCTCAATTTCTTCGGCAAGATTTGTAATCGAATGAATATTGTTAGTTACCACATTGTGGCTGTTTTCAGATTCACTGTTTGCTTTTGTGGTGGCTGTAGAAGCTTCAGTTGCATTGTTTGATACTTCTAAAGCGGTTTGCGACATTTGAGTAACGGCCGTTGCCACTTTTTGAATTTCAAATTGTTGATTTTCAATACCTGCTTGAGTGTGCTTAGCAATGCGGAAAACATCATCTGCACCCTGTGTAACGCCATTAGATAAATTAGCTAGAACTTTTATCATAAGCTGAAGATGAGTAACGAAACCATTAAATCGATCTACCAATAGGCCTACTTCATCTTTAGCTTTGGTTTCTAATCGAACAGTTAGGTCGCCTTTACCGGTGGACATCCCTTCTAATTCTTTAATAATAAGAAGTAAACTTTGAGTAATATTTTTTGATACGATCCAGGCAAAAATACAAAGTAAAAATATGACAGATAGGCCAAGAATGATGCCTGTTTCGAGTGCCATCTGACTTTCTTCTTTAGCACCTTTTAAGCGATCACTGAAATCCATGAGGGCTTTTTCTCTGAATGTTTTAAGTGAATCAGTGAAAGATTGGTAATTGGTATGCATTGTTTTGGCGGTACTGGCCATTTGAGAGAGCTCAATGGTGCCGTTAATCATGCCTTTGGTTAGTGATTCTGCACTCTTGAGATAACGAGCTAATTCATTAGATAGAATATCTGTCTCGTTTTTATACATTGGTTCGAGTGTGTGAATTTTGATAAGTAGCCCATTGATACTTTCTTGATGATCCTTTGCTTCTTTAATAGTATCTAGATCACCTGAAGAAATGGCTGCTTGCATTGCGTTTCTGGCTTCAAATAATAATAGCCAGATGCGGCCTGTATTATCTAGTACAGGAAAATTTACATTTTGAATTTTTTCTAATCGAATGGTATTGGTTTGAGTCGTTTCAAAATTAAATGCCAAGTAGCTAATAAAACCTAGAGCACCAATTAACGCGATACTGAGAATTTTGTATTTAAGAGACAGTGCCGAAAATAAATGCATCCTAATCCTTTAGCCTTATGCAGATTTAAAGTGGTAGATGGAATTATATACACTACCTACATTAGGTTTAGACAATGCAAGGCTGTGCTTCAAGTTGAATGGCGTTTTATATGCAAAAATGGGTAGTTTTTTTATTTTGTGGCTTGTTTTGACTGGTAAGGTAAGGTGAGGTGTGAAACCAGAGCAAGGCTGCTCTGGTTATGTTGAGACTCCAGTATTAAGACGGCAGAGTGATATTTAGTTCTAGTACAGACAAGGTGTCTTGGTTTTCAATTTGAACCTGGATGTCTTCATCTTCTATGTTCACGTACTTAGCAATAACCGCCATAATGTCGCGCTGCATAGCAGGTAAGTAATCAGGGGCATTGCGCTGATTACGTTCATGAGCAACCAATACTTGTAAGCGCTCTTTTGCAATAGATGCTGTCTGTTTAGGTTGCTCTTGAAAGAAGCTTAATAGTCCCATATTACCCTCCAAATACCCGTGCTAAGAACCCTTTCTTTTGGGCTTCTAAGAATCTGTGTGGTACGTTTTCACCGACTAAACGTGAAACGGCGTCAGCATAGGCTTGGCCGGCATCACATTCTTGATCAAGAATAACAGGGGCGCCTTGGTTCGATGCTTTTAGTACATCAGGGGACTCAGGGATAACACCTAATAGCTCCACAGCTAAAATATCTTCAACATCCGTTACGCCAAGCATTTCACCGTCTTCAACTCGCTTAGGGTTGTAGCGAGTTAACAATAAATGCTCTTTAACGTGCTCGCCTTTTTCCGCTTTTAGGCTCTTGCTTTGAAGTATGCCTAAGATACGATCGCTATCGCGTACAGAGCTGACTTCTGGATTGGTAACAATAATCGCTTCATCTGCAAAATACAGAGCCATTTGTGCACCATGCTCAATGCCAGCTGGGCTATCGCAAATAATAAAATCAAAGCTTTCTTTTAATTCGTTTAGAACTCGTGCAACCCCTTCTTTTGTTAAGGCATCTTTATCGCGAGTTTGGCTGGCTGGCAATACGTACAAGTTGTCAGTGCGCTTATCCTTGATCAGCGTTTGCTTTAAATTTGCATCGCCGTTGATCACATTTACAAAGTCGTAAACCACCCTACGCTCACAACCCATAATCAAATCTAGGTTACGTAGGCCGACATCAAAGTCGATAACAACTGTTTTGTATCCGTTAAGTGCGAGCCCTGTACTGATGGCCGCGCTTGTCGTAGTTTTACCTACGCCGCCTTTGCCAGAGGTAACAACAATGATTTTTGCCATGATTTGTGTGAACTCTAATGTATGCTATTGAACCGAAGTCGGGAAAGTTCCCGCCTAGTTCTTTGTTTATTTTGTTTTTTATTATACAGAGTATTTCTTATATGCTTTCGATGTTCAAGCCATCATCTGATAAAGAAATGTAACAGACTTTTTGCCAGTGCTCTTGTGGGGTGTCTTCGCTTACCATGTATTGGCCGCTTATGGCCACTAGTTCGGCTTGCATCTTGTTACAGCTAATATTTACACTGGTATCCCCATCAATGCCCGCTAATGCTCGGCCTGATAAATTGCCATGAATATGGATACTGCCTTTGGCAAGTACTTCTGCTCCTTGGCCCACATTTCCTAGAACCACAACATCTCCGTTAGGGTTTACCAGTTGCTGTCCAGATCTGACTGTTTTAACGACTTTTGTAATATTTTCGGCTGGCTTTATCTCAGGCGTTTTACTTACTTTACTTTTACGGCTTGAGCTTTCTGAAAAAATTGGCAGGTTAAGGTGGTCGGCCAATTGAGAGTGTTGGTCTTCAAGACGCAAACCTACAGGAATAAACCCCAGTGCTTTTAGGGCGTGAATCAGTTGCGTGGCCCAAGATAGGTCAATGGGCTGCTTAGGTAATTTAATAACAATGGGGGCGTTTTTCAGAAGTTGTGGTGCTTGTTTTAAGCGCTGCTCTAGATCCAGTGTAATGGCTTCAATATCTAATAATTGAAGTTCCAGTAATGTGAATGGATGCAAGCTGGCTTTTAAATTAAGGGGGGATGTTACGTTTAAAGCTGGATCCATGAGATATGTACTTCCTATTGTCCGTAACGCTTGGCAGTGTACTGATGTATATGTACTGGTTATATAGATGTTATAAAGCAGAGGATAAAAGCAGTCACTCTCATAACAATCTTCAAAGATGAGAGCAACTTTACGTGGTTGGCTGTTATTGCTCAACCGCTTTAAGGGTTAAAGGTGCGCTGTTAAACATTATGCCCTGCCAACCGTGAACCATAAACTGACGAATGTTTTGGTGATCGGCATCATCGGGAGTGCTTTGCACATCACGAAAATGCTCACCAAAGCTGGCTAACGCCTGCTCTGGAGTAAAGCCGTTTAATCGGCCTAGGGCGAATACTTTAAGGCTGCCCTCATTGGTGCCTTGTGCGTTTTCAACCGCATGATCATCTAATCCATTTTTGAAGGCACTTGGGTGAAGGTCGTACCATTTCTCAACTAAAGCCAATGTTTCTGCAAACATGACGCTATTGCTGGCCAGCTTTTCACGAAACGCTGACATGTCTTTTTGTAATGCTTGCTGCTGATTAAACAATGCCATTTGCTGGTCGCTGCTTGGTAACTGGTAGGTTGATTTCCAGTTGTCATAGCTCATGCCATAAGCCCACTCACGTGCTTCTGCCTCAGATATGTCAGAGCCTTGTTCAGTCGCTGCAGCTTTATACCATTTACCTAGGCAGTTACGGCAAAAGCCAGCCAATGTCATAAGGTCGATGTTTTGAGCATCTTTACGCGTATCTAGGTGTTTAAGAAAGCGGCGCATAACAGCGGCTTCAATAGCATTCTGGTCCATTAAAATCTCATTTTTTGATTGATTGTGGATAACTTAGCTAACGCAGGTGAACTTAGAACAATTAGCAATGATGGTTAAGCCGTTATTGTACTGTTGATTAAGGTAACTATACATATCGAGATTCATATATTTTTAATGGATATGAATGTGATTCAGAAGGGTGTAATGCTAACTATTAGCTGGTTAATTTAAGGGACGTTGTTTTCTTGTCGTGTAGTATTTGATGGTGTGTCTGCTTCATTCATTTATTAGGTGCGTTGTGTGTTTACCTGTTCCTAAACGGAATTTGATGGGTGCATAGCCATCTTCCCCATTCAATTACGCTTCTTGGGAAATGTTTTCTTACCAAGGCCTCAACAATTTGAGCGGTTCTGTAGTCGGTTTTTTTGAGAACTAAAAACACAAGGTCGCTTCGGCGCCACTCAAATTCAGCCAGCTGGCATGGGATTTTAGCAGCTCGAATCAGGTACGCCAGTTGATAGGCCACATCTCTTTTCATCAGTAACATCCAATAGCGGCTGCGTATTATTTCAACGGTGCGCAGGTCAGCGTATTGGATTTCAATTTCAGCACGCACACTTAGGTCACGGCCCTTATCTCGGCAGTGCAGTAATAAGGCGGCCAATTCCTTGGGTTCATCTTCGTTTCGAAAGTAATATCGACCATCCCATTCACGGTAAACAAAAGGGTAATGCTTGTTTTTGTCGCCAAACAATTTATGACTAATATCATCAAAATGTTCTGCATGGCTATTGGGGATGTCCTTACTTTCAGATTCGCCGTAATCCAGTATATTGGAATAATCCATGTCGATGGTGCTGGACTCAACGGCTGAAATATTTTTTATGGATAAATATCGTTTAAACGATTTTGTTTTGGATATTTGCGGTAATAGTGTTGCTAGGTCTTGCCATTGATCGCCTGCAGTTAATAGGGATTCAGCTGCAGCTTGATTAACTGCCGTAACCGATAACCAGCGATGGCTTAAAAAGCTTTTAGGGTTGATGTCTCCCACGACTTCCATTGGCATTTCAGTGACATAGCGTACGCAGTACCAAACAGGAAACAGTCGCTGTAGCAGTAGATTAAACCAGGTTTCAACGTCCATTAACCCGATACCCGAAGATTTTTTCTTCTTGATTGGTTGGACGATGTCTTGTGTATCTAGGTCATTCATAGTGATAGGTAACCATTCCATTGGCGAAGCGCTAGGAGATGGAAGTACTTTCCCCTAGCTATAATTTCGGCCAAAAACTCGACAACTTTAATGATCTCTGCTTTATAAGATAGGTACCCATGAAAGGATCAGGGCAAAATTATGGGCAAATCAAAGCCAAAAGATGCTTCCAAACAGCAAGATCTACCTAAGTATATGTGCCTAAATGGAAGTACGCAGTATGAATTAGCAGAGTCTATTGATGCAGCAATGGCAAATGCAGATCGAGAAGTGAAGGCGGATCAAGAGCAGGAGGCATTGCTTCTATGGTATGAGCAGATTTTAGATGGAATTCATGAAACCTTCTTATTACAAAAAGGTGTAAGAAGCATTCCTAACAATGATGTAATGGTGTCTGTGATCATAGGGTTGCTGCCCTTGTGTTGGGTATATTATCAATCGAATATGGATTATCACCCAGAAAAAGGTATTGGGCGAAAAGCTGATTTTCAATTGTTAATGACTCGGTTATTAGAACACAGTTTTACTAATGCTTTAGATATCCTGCACGCTAGAAATCTGTGGAGATTCGATATTCAGCGTAATATGCAACAAGGTCAAAAAGTAATGATACAGGCTGTTCAGCAGTACATTAAATTAAGGCAGTAATAGTAAGGCTAGTAAAAGAAATAATCTGTCTGAGAGCCGATTTAAAGCTGAAAGATAAAGGGAGTAGATCTCACGCAAGATGATAGCAATAAGCGCTCAGGTAAGCCTTCAGTGCCGGATAAAGGTAATAATAAGGGGCGCTCTAAACCAAAATTTCGAATTCAAGAAGCGATTCTCATTTTAAGGCAGGGGAAATCCCATCCTCATTGGCGTGAAGCCGCGTGGCATTTAATGGAGTATGCGGGTAAAGATACCCAGCTATTGCTAGAGGCACAGCGAGATTTAATTCAAAGTACACAAGAGGCTGAAAGCAGTAATGGGTCTAAATACCTCTTAATTGGTGGATTATCATTAGCCTTAATCACGCTGATAATGGCGTTGGTTTGGAAGGCGTTAGAACACCTTAAGCTGATGTGTTGAGGGGAATAGTGCTTAGCGCCTGCTAATACCTGGCTTTTTCGGGCATAATGCGCATTTTTAACGCGACTGAAGTAAGTAGGGTGCATGGCGAAGATTCACATACTGGTAGGCTCTGTAACAGGTAAAGCCTTCAGTGCGGCTGAAGCCATTCATGGTGTATTTTCTTGTAATGAACATGTATCACAAGTTCACTTTAATCCATCAATAGATCAAATTTGTGATGAATCGGCGGATTTGATCGTGATTGTCACATCCACTTGCGGGCAGGGTGACTTACCCCACAATATCAGGCCACTGCACACTGAGCTGCAAAATGCTTCGACTCCAATTGCCATTAATAAATTTGCTGTAGTGGCACTGGGAGACAGTAGCTATCAGACTTTCTGCCAAGCCGGCATAAAGATGGAAGCGCAAATGCTTGAGCTGCAATGGCAAAGGTTATGTGAACGCTTTAACATTGATGCATCAGAACACTTTATTCCTGTAGACGAAGCACGTCAGTGGGCGTTAAACTGTTTAGCGCTTTTATAAGAGCAGCCTGTTAATAGGTATATAAGAATAAGAATTTTTAAAAAATCAACTATATTTGAGGTTTAAAGATACATGGCAACGATTTTAATAGTTGATGACTCAGTCACCATGATGGAAGGTCATAAGCGTATCTTGGAAAGACAAGGTCATACCGTTCATCACGCTGAAAATGGTGAAGAAGGTGTTGCCAAAGCAATTGAGTTGCTTCCTGATTTGATATTAATGGATGTTGTGATGCCAAAAATGAATGGCTTTCAAGCCACTCGTAAAATCACGAAAGATGAACGCACCAAAAATATTCCTGTGGTTATAGTGACATCTAAAGACCAAGAAACAGATATTATGTGGGGCAAGCGTCAAGGTGCCAGTGATTATTTAATTAAGCCGGCAGATGAGACAAATTTAAATTTGACCGTAGATCGTTTATTATCTGAAACAGCCAGTGCTTAATACGCTGGTGGTTTTATACATAAAAAAAGAGAGCCATGGCTCTCTTTTTTTATGCTTGTAAAATACCTACGTATCTTAAAAGTTATAAATTAGCACGCTGTTATAACTGGTTTCTGTATTGCTATCGCTGTCCACGGGTGGCTTAGTGTCATGCTCAATATCCCAAGTTAGGCTTAAGTTAATGGTACTGGTGACACTGATGGTTAATGAATTTTGCCACAAGCCTTTCTTATCGTTGAAATCCTTTAGTTGGGGCTGAAAGTATAAGGTGCTGGTGTAGCGAATATTCTCGGCCAGTTTATTTCGATAAGCCCAGTATAAATTTAAGCGAAAAGAATTTTCATTAGGCGCTAAAATTGACGAAAGATATTCTTCTTCTTCATAGAAAAATCCCACACCAAAATGATTAGCTTCTTTTTGTTCGGGGGCTTGATTCAAGGTGTAGCGTATTCCTGTTCCCAGCAACGAGCGCTTCGCTAAAGAACTAAACTCATCTTCTTGATACTGAGTGAATACTTCAGAGCCCCAGTTTTTAGAGTGTTTTGTCAGGTACCGAAAGTGCATGAGGGTTTCATCTGTATTCACAATGTTATCCACTTCAGCGTAGTCACGACTAATAAGTGCAATGAGTTCATTGTGAGTAAAAGATCGGATCAATTTTACGGATGTGCCAAGTGCAACTCTATCGTTTGAACCAATGCGCCCGTCTAGCGATAAACTAATACTGCCCTTAGTTCCAGGCTCGTTATTGTTTAAGCGTTCACTTTCAATATTTGTAATGGCTAGCGCATAAGAAGGGAGCAAGTTAAGGCTAATGAATAGAACAAGGGAGCGATATATCTGGTTTGGTATGGTTGTGAACATGCTGACAACTGTTTAGAAAAATATTATTTTATCATAGTTGAATGGATAAATTTAGGTAACAAAAATCACTTCGATTTAAGCTGCGTGACCCTGTTGTTCTCGGGCGCTCATTAAATTACGCACTGTATTCAGCATATACTTACCTTCTTTATGATCGGCTAGTACCGCTGATTTATCTTTTAACGATCCCACATGCTCTTCAAGTGCCTTCTCTAAATCCATCGGGCCTGCTTCATAATGGCGATAAGCCAGTTGAGTAAGTAGGCCTTGAGCACGAACCTGCGTAGGCTGAATCAATCCAGAATCTTTAAGTGAAGTTTGTAGGGATGCAATGTCTGATACAGGTAATGCTTTTACGTCGAACTGGCTTGCTATATGGTTAATACGCTCGCTCATGCTGGATAGGCTATCCAGTGTGACAGGTTCCTTTACGGGCGATACAGGTTGGGCTGGCGCAACGGTAGCCGCTGCGTTCATTTGGCTAAATTGATTCATCATGCGTTTTGGTAAACCCATAATATCCATGTTACGTATGCCTCTTATTTTAGCCGATCAATATTTTGAAATGCAGCCCTTATATCAGGGATGCTGTCTTTACGCTGTACAGACAAGGTGTGCCGCTTTATCTGTGTATTTGAATAAGTATCAATAATTGGGCCAATCAGTGGCAAGCCCCATAAGAGGGTATTTTAATTGGAGTCTTTGCTCTAAAAAGGGTTGGTGATTGCCTTCTTTCTGGATTGATTTTGCCGGAGGAATGAGTACTCTTAGCGCCACATTGAAAAAATAATAATACGAGCCACAAAGAGCTCACGGTTTGTCGCTACACAAGCCATCACAGGAATCAATGCAATGCCAATGACCTTATTAGAAAGGGTTCATGCTACAGAACCCACCCAAATCCAGTATCGCGGCCGCAAAACCTCACGTGTCGGCAGTGAACAACGCAGAAGAGCCATTTTAGAAGCGGCTTTAAGAATTGTTGTTCGAGATGGTGTTAGAGCGATTCGACACAGAAGTGTTGCCAAAGAAGCGGATGTTCCACTTGCTGCAACCACTTACTACTTTAAAGATATTCAAGAATTAATCAGTGATACATTCATGCTTTATGCTGAAAAAGCACAATCTATTGTGAATGTCTTTTCGCGTAAAATGTATGAGCCACTAGAAAATGCAGATGGTAAAAAATTAGCCGAAATGACGACAGGCCCATCATTGGTTGCCATTATTGTTGATCAATTAGTTGCGTATGTTTTAGAAAAAACCTCTCATAATCGTGATATGGCTGTGGCCGATCAAGCCTTTCGATACGAAGCGCTGCTAAATGATAATTTGAAAGGTTTGGCTAGAGATCATGCTAAGCAGCTTGAACAAAAATTGATTGAATTTTTAAATCTGGTTCACAGCTCTCATCCTAAAGAAGATGCTCAGATACTAGTGAGCACATTGCGTCGTGTTGAATATGAAGCCTTGCTTCAAGACCCTGAAAATATTGATACAGTGGCCATGCGTGCATTGCTAGAAAGGCAGGTTTCTTTGATTCTGAAAATTGATGTGGAAGCGTCAGAAGATTAAATGTTAATACGCTTACGCTACAAACGACACCCATAAAAAAAGAGGCATACGCCTCTTTTTTTATGGGTGTCGTTTGTTTGGAGTAACAGCCAGCGCTACTAATTAAGTAATTTGGCTTTTTTTGCCAAAAAATAGCCCATATTTTTTAATGTGCTTTCAATGATATTTAATTCAAAGCTAGAGAACTGTCTATGATCACCACAATGCTTGCAGGTTAGTTCAGGTAAGCTGCGTAAAAAAGCAATGGAATATGTGTTGTCTTGATCGCAAGAGTCGCATTCCATAGGCATTGCAGTTGAAGTAGGAAGAATGGTCGCAACAGATGCCGCTTCAGTGAACTGAGGCGTTTCTAGTACTGCATTTTGACAATTCGACATGTTTATACCTGCGATTAATGGCTAAAGCGGGCGCTATTGTAGACAGCCTACAAATAATTTCTAGTACCCTAGTGCGAGGCTGAGACATATGACGTGAGGCTACTAAGCCACATTGGCCTAATTGTTGATCCGAGCCTTATGAGGCATGGCTTTGAACTGAGGTGGTTAAAATGTGCCAACTTTAGATTGGTTGCTCTAGCAGGCTAAAACAAGCCGCATTTAACCATTAAAATGTTAACAACGGCCATCATTGCATTCGGCACACGCATTGCTAGCACTGATGGGTATGAACATTATAGGGTTTTAAAATATGTCACTGTCATTGCAGTCATTAGAGAAGGCCGCCAATCGGCTGCCGCATCCAATGGCATTATTCATATATTTATGCGCCTTTATAGTCGTATTAAGCATGTTAGGTGGTTTTTTAGGTTGGGAGGCTCAGCATCCAATAACAGGTGAAGTGCTCTCTGTTAATAGCTTGGCCAGTGCAGATGGCTTGGTGTATATGCTAA
This sequence comes from Bermanella sp., assembly GCA_034112345.1. Classification (GTDB taxonomy): domain Bacteria; phylum Pseudomonadota; class Gammaproteobacteria; order Pseudomonadales; family Oceanobacteraceae; genus Bermanella. The sequence goes on from JAWUVN010000043.1 coordinate 30,650, forward strand.
CGCATATGGTCAGTAATTTTATGCACTTTGCACCTGTTGGGCCTGTGTTAATGATTGCTTTAGCGTTTTCTTTGGCAGAAAAAAGCGGATTGCTACCAGCCTTGATCACCGGATTAAGCCAAAAGACCCCTTCTGTTGTCTTACCCCTTGTGATTGCTTTTTTAGGCGTGATGTCGAGCATCGCTGTGGATTCTGGCTACGTGGTGTTATTGCCTTTATGTGCGGCATTATTTTATAGCAGTGGGCGACACCCGCTGGCGGGTTTAGCTTTGGGTTTTGCGTGTGTATCTGGCGGATTTAGTGCGAACTTAATGGTTGGACCAGTGGATGCTATGTTATCAGGCATCAGCACCGAAGCCTTACAAATGGTGGCTGATGAAGAAGTCAGCTTACTTGGCAACTATTACTTTATGCTAGCCAGCGTGGTGCTAATTGTGTTGATTACAGTGGCGGTAAATCATTACTTTATCGAGCCCTATTTAGCGTCGGCACAAGTGCAATCTCAGCCGGAAGAACAGATTGCCATACATGATTTCGGTTTGGGCTTTTATGTGACTCTGCTGTTGATAGTACTGAGTTGGTTAGTTCTGACGATTCCGGATGATGCCATTTTGAGAGGGGACAATGCTAGCTTAGTAAAAGGGCCCTTTATGGACAGCTTGGTGGCTATGATCGCCATTAGTGTAGGGTTATTGGCAACCATTTACGGGATCAGTAATGGTCGTTTAGGCAACTGGAATAAATGGGTGAAAGCATTTGAACAGGGTATTGTCGATATAGTGCCTTATTTGGCGTTAATGTTTGTGGTGGCCCAACTTCTGTCATGGTTTAAATGGAGCGGTCTTGGTCCTGTTATGGCTGTTCAATTGGCATCGGCATTAGAAACCGTTTCTTTGTCGGCACCAGTGGCCATGATTGTATTAATGCTATTTACAGCATTGTTGAATCTGTTTATTGGCAGTGCGTCAGCTAAATGGGCATTGCTGGCACCGGTTTTGATTCCTGCGCTTTACTTGTTAGGTATGGAGCCGGAATCCGTGCAGGCCGCCTATCGAGTGGCTGATAGTAGTACTAATATCATTACGCCATTAATGCCTTATTTTCCGTTAGTGCTGGCGTATGCTCAAAAATACGAGCCGGAAGTGGGAGTGGGGCGCATCTTAACTTTGATGTTGCCGTATTCATTAAGTTTATTGTTAGGTTGGGGGGTATTGTTAACATTGTGGATATTACTAGAATTACCATTTGGTCCTAAGTAAGCCAAATATACAGATATACATAGGCTGTTTTTGGCTGACAGTGAGCGTATAATATAATCAATTAGAATTGGCTGGGTAAAAATTATGACGTTTGATCAGTTTGAAGAAGCCGCTTTTTTTATCGGTATTGCGGGTTTAATTGGCTTTATGATGTTCATCATATACGACCTTGGTAAGCGAAGTAATGCAGGCAAATACGGCATGGCTGTTTTATTTTTCGCATTAGGTTTAGGGGTGCTGGGTTTTTTAATTAAGGGCGTTTTAAAGCTTACAATGGATATCTAGTCTTTAAAGTCATACCGGCAATAAAATGAAGGCGCTTATGCGCCTTTTTTTATGCGTGTAGATTGGCCAGACAACTGATTATTCAGGATTAATGAATAGGTGAAAAGCCTAACCTTGATCTATATTAAGGTATGTTTGCAGCGAGTGATTAAGCTGGTCATAAAAGGAGAGTTAAAATGCAGCAGCAATTAAAGAGCAAGCTTGAGCAGCTAAGAGTATCACTTGGTGAGCAAAAGAACCTTGATGCAGACGATGTAAAAATCTTACAAGACCTAGATCGAGATATTCAGGCCATACTGGCAGGTAATAAGGTATTAGAAGTAGAGGGCCGTTTAGAGCAGCAAGCCATAGCGTTTGAAGGGCAGCACCCTCAGATGTCAGGCATTTTACGAGATGTCATAGATGTCTTAAGTAAAATGGGCATTTAAACGATTGCTTCCTGACTCATGATTCTTATAAAAGGGAAATAAAATGCAGCGTATGCCGAGGGTTAAAGATGTAATGACGGCGTTTCCATTCTCAATATCGGCTGATGCTTCTATGGCAGAAGCGCACGCAATGATGAAAGAGCATAAAGTAGGGCACCTGCCGGTTAAATTAAGTGATGGCAGTTTAAGTGTGATTAGCTTACGTGAGCTGGATAGAATGCGTTTACCTGGCCACAGCCATACTGACTTTGATGAACTTTCAGTGTCTGATATGTGCCCTGTGAATGTGTACAGTGTCGATTTATACACTTCATTAATTGAGGTGCTGGATCATATGAGCGACAACCATAAAGACTGTGCGCTGGTAACGCGGCAAGATAAACTTGCAGGTGTATTCACATTCAGTGATGCCTGCCGTGCTTATAGTCATGATTTAAAGGAATATTTCTTTCCTGGTGGCGGCAACGACGCAGCTTAAATAGATTCCACTTCTTGATCATCCCGTCTGTGATTGCTAGTGTTGACTTCAAATTTTTAGGGAGGTCAGCATGGGTATCACTATTTTTGTATTATTGTTCAGTATCGGCACAATGGCATTATTAGCTGTGTTGTTAAAAACTGAAAAAATAGAACCAAGAATTTTTGCAGCCAGTATGGCTTTATTGGTTATATTTGATTTTTCATTGTTAAGCCTAGATAAAATCTATTTTTTGCATCAAGCCCAAGACAATATCTATTTAGAGAAACAGCAAGCTTATGATAAAAGTATGGCTGATCAATTAGTACTGTATAAACAGCTTACCAATATTCAATTACAAGCTACATTACAAGTGCTTGCGCAAAATTCTAAACAAACTAACGAAAAAGATATCGCTCAAAAAGTCATATGGAGAGACCAGCTTCTGCTTCAAATGAACGCGTTGAATTTTGATGAGGATAAAGTTAGAGATGTGTCACAAACCATAAATAATAGTGTAACAACTTATTTAATGGAGCGTTTAAACAAAGAAGCTAGGCAGTCATTAGGACATAGAATTTACAGTGATTTTGTACGAACGAGACCTCGCCATGAATGGACTGATAATCTTTTTATCAGCGAGCTAACTACTTATCTAAATAAACAAAATCTAATGAACGAATCCATTGAACTAGTATTAGCCCGTTTAAATGAATTCAAATCCTCGGGTGTTTTACTATCAAATATAAAACAAGATGCGGCAACTGTGGATAAGGACAAAAAATAAATAAAAAAAGCGTAGATTCAATACCAGTTTTATCTAACTAATCGGTTTAGATTAATTGGCCCCGACAACTCTGAGTCTTTCGACAGGAATCTACGCTTTGCTAGACATCACTAGCAACCCTAATTTTGCAGGTTTCTTGCCAACTTTCTTAAAAGCATTGTTTTGAAGCAAAATTTAATATTTTGTTCTATTTAAAAGCAATTTAAAGCTGAGTTAAGTAAATTAACCCAGAATATCTCATGATAAGCATACGTATATTTATTTTATTTGAATTGAAATGGTGCGATAGATATTTTAAGGCTTTATTTTGGTGCTCTAGTGAACACTTATTAGAGGCGTTGATTAATTAACTATTGGATTATCTTTTCTCTTTATGGCCTCTTAATAAGCGATTGATATGGGTATGGGCTAAATCGTAAAGAAATTATGTTAATTGTATGGGGTGTGGTTAATTGGTATGTGAATTGCTCTAAGTATTAAGTAAATAGAACTCGAAGAAGCGTCAGCTATGATTCCTAATTTATCGAAAGATATGATCGACTTAATGCAGCAGCTGCGTAAGCGTCTGCGCAGTGAATTCAATGCTGAGTTAAAACTCAGTCAGTCAAATATCATAGAGGTAATTTTACAGCTAGTTGAACGCAGTAAAGATCAAAGAACACAGCTACTATTTGCCGATCTTGAAGATATGATGGGAGTGGAGTTACGTAATAAGCCTGCTTTACCTGAGAATAGCGAGTCAGCTTCAAATGGCTCACATGGTGTTTATCGAGGTCAGCCCATTGCTGCGCCTCTAACGAGTACCGATAAAGCAAATACGTCACATATTAAAACCCGCATTTACAGAGGGCAAGTGGTCGCTTAAAAACACTTGAAATCAACTACCTCCACTCATTGATAAGTGATTGTTACTCCTATCACTTTTAATATAGCGAGCTATGCTTGCTATATATGACCTTTCTAAAAAAAATCTTAAAGCATATCACTCGATTTTTTGCGGCGGCTACGGCTGTTTTTATTATATGGATGTCTGTTAATTCTGGATCAGCTCCTTCTGTCCTAACCCGTATAGAATACCTACTGTACGACTTACGCTTTAACGTCATGCTGCCGCTTACTCGCCGTGAGCAAAGCGATCATAATATTGCCATTGTAGATATTGATGAAGCCTCGATCATCAGTGAGGGGCGTTTTCCTTGGAGTCGGAAAAAAGTAGCATCCTTAATTGATAAATTGGGTGAAGCAGGGGCTGTTGTCATTGCGTTTGATATCGTATTCAGCGAAGCCGAACTCAACCCTGTTCAACAAATCATACAAATGGCACCTGAGTCTCTTTTAGCAGAGGTTAATCTAGGTGGCTCTTGGCAAGAGCTGTATAGAAATGTTGATGCAGATACCTTGATGGGTAATGCACTGGCTCAGCAAGACGTTGTGTTAGGTTTTTTCTTTCAAGATGAGGGGAAATATCAGAACGGTCAACTTCCTCCTTCAGTATTTGATATCCCAAAAGAATGGCGTGAATCTTTAGTGATTACGGATCGCCCTGGTTACACCGCTAATATAGATGTACTGCAAGACGCAGCCTCAGGTGGTGGGTTTGTGACCATGTTCCCTGACTTTGATGGCACAGTGCGACGCGCCCCTTTGGTTATCCGGCACGGAGATAAGTTATATCCATCACTGGCACTCGGTGCGGCATTACGCTATTTATTTTTAGATTCGGTTGAGCCTAAAGTGGCTCACGTGGGTGATGTGCTTACCGTAACAGAGGTAGCCGTAAGTGAGTTTCCGGCTCCCACAGATGCCCTTGGTTTTGTTAGTGTGCCTTACCAAGGTAAATCATTTACTTACCCCTATATCAGTGCAGCAGATGTTCTGCATGATCGATTGAAACCAGATCAGCTTGAAGGTGCCGTTGTGTTTATTGGTACATCTGCCATTGGATTATCTGATTTACGAAGCACACCGATGGGGCCGCAATATCCAGGGGTAGAAGTGCATGCCACTATTCTTGATGCGCTACTAAGCGGTGGCTTTCCACAGCAGCCTGATTGGGCCGCAGGTGCCATACTTTTACAACTAATGCTGATAGCCATATTTATGATTGTGCTCTTACCCATGTTAGGGCCTGTCGCCATGTTGGTTGGCGGGGTGTCGATTACGCTAATGGTATTCTTATTTAATGCGTACGTTTGGACACTGGGTATTGATTTGCCAATGGCGGGTGCATTGATTTTAACGGTGTTTTTAACCGTCGTTTTTATTGCTGACGGTTTCTTAAAAGAGAACGCCAGTAAAAAAATGGTAAAAGATATGTTTGATCAATATGTCCCACCTGCTCATATCGATAAAATGTTAGCTGACCCTGATGCCTATAGCTTTAGTGGGGAAAGTAAAGAATTAACGGTGTTGTTCAGTGATATTAGAAGCTTTACTAATATTTCAGAAACCCTTACTGCACAAGAATTAAAACACCTATTGAATAGTTACTTTACTCCCATTACGAAAGAAATATTTGATCGTAACGGAACCATAGATAAATACGTAGGTGACATGGTTATGGCATTTTGGGGGGCACCTATTGATGACCCTAATCATCGCAATAATGCGGTCAGGGCCGCATTGAACATGCAAACAATTACCGAAAACTTAAAATCAGAATTTGCAAAGCAAGGTTTGCCAGAAGTAAATATTGGCGTGGGTGTGAACACAGGACTAATGAACGTGGGTGATATGGGGTCGAGTTATCGGCGCTCATATACCGTATTAGGAGACGCTGTTAATTTAGGGTCGCGTTTAGAAAGCATTACCAAGTTTTACGGCGCTAAAATTCTAATAGGCGAAGAAACTTTCGACCACATAACAGGGTTTGTTTGTCGGTTTGTTGATCGCATACAAGTAAAAGGTAAAGAAGAAGCCATTCGCGTATATGAGCCTTTAGGTATTGAAGGCGAGGTTGAGCAAACGGTACTAGATGAGATAGCAGAATATGAAGCAGCCTATCAACTGTATTTATCACGAAGCTGGCCAGAAGCAAAACAGGCATTTGAAGTGTTATACCAACAATCCCCCATTACCCTGTATCAGGTATACAGCGAGCGTATTGACGATCTCAAGCAGCAGTCTTTACCCGATGATTGGGATGGCACCTTTCGTCATACCAGTAAATAGACCAGTTGTAAGTCATCATGTTATGACGGCTATTAATACAGGCATATAAATAGATTCTTTTAAAAATGGTCTAGACTTAACTTTATGACTAAAGCCAAAAAGACCAATTACCTACCTATGTTGATAATTTGTCTTTGGTTTGTTGCTATGGCATTCAGTTTTTGGTGGTTTGAATATCGGTATTGGCAGTTTTTTGCAGATGCGAAAGTCACATTTGATGGGCAGGTACTAGAAGAGCTGCTGAATAAGGTGAATGAAAACGAAAAGGACATGGCTAACCGAAAAGTAACGGTTGTGCATTTTACCGATGGTAATTGTCCTTGCTCATCTTATAGCCGAGCACACATAAAGAATTTACAGGGCGTGCTTGCGCAAAGCCGTCAAATAACAGCAAACCCTTCAGATGGGTTTATGAAAGATGTAGCAATACCCGCAACGCCATCAGTGGCAGTTTGGGATGAAAGTGGGAAGCTGGCATATTTTGGCCCTTATAGTGGGGGGACTTTATGTGGTCAGGGTGAAGATTTTGTGAGTCGAATAATGGGTGAGTTGCAGCAGCAACGTAACCCTCAATGGATCAATATGCTGGGAATAGGTTGTTATTGCCCTTGGAATAAAGCGGAGAGTTTAGATGGATGATACCGATGTGCTGACAGAGCACTATGCAAAAGCGGATAAAACCATATTGATTGTACTGTACCTTACATTTTTATATGCATTAGCTTTGGCTGCTATGCATGATACTTGGGGGATTGTATTTATTGTGGGCGGCGGCACTGTATTGTTAGCAACCGCATTTTATCAAATGAACAGAGGCAAGCGATTAACGCGTATCTTTATGGGTCTGGCCCTAATGATGATGACCACCCTACATATACATGAAGCCCATGGCATGATTGAAATGCATTTTGGCTTTTTTGCGTTTATAGCTTTACTGCTTTATTACCATGATTGGTTACCAATTGTCGTTTCTGCAGGGTTTGCTGCGGTTTATCACTTGGGGTTTTACTACCTACAGCAGCAGGGCGGCAGCATTTATGTATTAGATTCTCCTGATCGTGGTTGGGAAATCATAATGCTGCATGCAGGCTATCTAGTGGTAGAAAGTATTGTGCTGATTATTATGGCGCAGGATTTATACAAAAAAGAAGTAGGAGCATTGGATTTACAAGCAACCGTGAGACAGATAACAAAACAAGGAGGTGTTGACCTGAGCAAGCGTTGTAAGCAAGACACCGAAATTAGTAATAGCTTTAATCAATTTCTCGAAAATATTCACGGGATGATTCAGGGTATGAGCCGTAATGGTACAACCTTAAGTAAGGCCAGCAGCGATTTAAACAGTTTAATGAGTAAAAACGCAGAACAGTTAGGGCTGCAGCAAGAAGAAACTCATAAAATTGCGAATGCAGTGTCAGAGATGTCAGGGGCCATTCAATCTATTGCACAAAACGCAGAGCAAGCGGCTGGAGCAGCCAGCGATGCACAAGAGTCAGTGAGCAATAGCAGTCAGGTAAGCGATCGAACTCAGATAAGTATGGGAGACTTGAGCGGTCAAATAGATGCGGCATCAGGTGCTATATCTACATTAGCAACTGAAACTGAAAATATAGGATCGGTTCTAGATGTGATTAGAGGCATCGCAGAGCAAACTAACTTACTTGCCTTAAACGCAGCCATCGAAGCGGCACGAGCAGGTGAACAGGGTCGAGGCTTCGCGGTAGTAGCCGATGAAGTTCGGTCACTTGCTTCACGCACACAGCAAAGCACCGAAGAAATTAATAGCATGATTATGCAGCTTCAAGAAGGCAGTCGAAATACAGTGACCGCTATGGAGTCTAGTAAAAAGTTAATGTCACAGTGCTCAGAAGACACTTTAAAAACAAATGAATCTATGCGATCAGTGGTGGATTCGATGAGTGTTATTTTGGATATGAATAATTTAATTGCCAGCGCCACCACAGAACAAGAAAGCGTGATGAGCGGCGTTAATGAAAACGCACAAGCCATGCAATCCATGAGTCAAGCTAATCGAGAACGATTGGAAAGCGTAATGGGTGCCGTGACGTCAGTTGATCATATTGCGCAAGAAGTGCAGAACGATATTAAAAATTACAACGTGTAGGTATAACAAAACACCCTAACTAGAAATAATTAGGGTGTTTTAATAAAAAATTATCTCTCGTCTTCTATTCTTTTTTCCCAGTAATCGGCTTTATCAATACCTAATTTCTTAGGGTCAAATGTATATTTTTTAACACCAGCATTTTTTTGTTGCTCGTAATCTTTCAGCGCTTTTAATGCGGGTTTTCCCATAAAGAAAATCAAAACAATCCCCACTATATTTAGCCAGGCCATTAGGCCTACACCAATATCACCTAACCCCCATGCTAAGTTTGCCGTTTTTACTGTTCCGTAAAAAACAGAGCTGAGCAATAACACTTTTAATATAAATACAGCACCGGGTAATTTAATGGTTTTACGTAAATAGCTCACGTTTGTTTCAGCGATGTAGTAATACGCCAGAATGGTTGTGAAAGAAAAGAAGAATAACGCCAGGGCAATAAAGGGTTTACCAATCCCCGGAAAGGTGCCGCCAATGGCCATTTGTGTGAATGCAGGGCTATTGGCTGCAATATTTGCGGTTAAGTTCTGAACCAAGAACACACCTTCTCCCGCCCCATGAACATTGTATGCTCCGGTGATTAAAATCATCAACGCGGTGGCCGTGCAAATAAATAATGTATCAACATAAATAGAGAAAGCTTGTACTAATCCTTGTTGAGCAGGGTGCTCTACATTTGAAGCGGCAGCAGCATGTGGCCCTGTACCTTGGCCTGCTTCATTTGAATATATACCGCGCTTAACTCCCCAACCAATAGCGGCCCCCATGCCTGCCATAGGAGTAAAGGCATCACCAATGATCATGGCAAAAATGCCTGGAACACGTTCAATATTTAATAAAATGATAACAAAGGCAGCAATAATATAAGCCAGAGCCATAAAAGGAACGATGACCTGGGTGAATTTAGCGATGCGTTTCACGCCACCAAATATGATGAAAGATAAAATGATACAAACTAATGCACCAGTTGTTATTTTAGCCGAGCTAATCTCACCCATGCCTGTGGTAATCATATCGCCCGATCCAAATGCGGTGACCATGGCATTACCAATGCTATTGGATTGGATACCTGGTAGCAATACACCGCATGCAAGTATGGTAGCAATCGCGAATGTCACTGCGTACCACTTATGCCCTAGAGCCTTTTCAAAGTAATAAGCGGGGCCCCCACGAAATTCATCTCCGTCTTCTTCTTTATATATTTGGGCCAATGTGGATTCGGTATAAGCGGTCGCAGCCCCTAAAAAAGCCACAACCCACATCCAAAATACGGCACCAGGCCCACCAAAACCAATAGCAGCGGCTACCCCTGCAATGTTTCCCATTCCGACTCGGCCAGACAATGAAATAGCCAATGCTTGAAAAGATGAAATACCCTTATCAGAGTTGTTGGGTGTGAATAGTAGACGCCACATTTCTCTAATGTGTCTAATTTGAACAAAGCGAGTGGCAATGGAATAAAACAGACCGGCAGCTAAGCACAAGTAAATCAGTGCAGGGCTCCATATGACGCTATTAATGCTGTCGACAATGTTCTGCATTAGCAGTTTCCTTGAGGGAGAGGTTATTTTTATTGGTTAATTATATTGCCTAGTAGAGTACCAAACTAATGAGGCAGCATTAAGTGTTTATAAATAGCTTTTGACTTGATGGAGGGTTTTAAGCGACGAATGACGGCCAATAGCGCCATTTAATAGCCTAAGAATTTTATTGATGGTTAAAAGTTGATGACGGATAGCAATGTCAAAAACAGCCATTTTGTAGCTAAAAAAGTCATCATATGACAAGGCTGTGAGACTGTCTGACAATTTTAAGTCATTGATTTATATATGGAAAAAATAAGTGGTACGTCAGAACCTTTAATAAGTTAACAAACTGTAACAAAAGACTTGGTGAGCGCGAAAATGGCGTGATAAGGTGCTTGCTCTCTAAGATTTGTCGTTTACTAAAAATAATAAAACACCCCAAGCAAACGGGGCATGACAAACAAAAGAATTCACCCGAACAATAATAATCAACGGGAGCCAACCATGGCAGATAAATACAAAATAATTGGGCCGGTATACGATTTTTTAAGCGCTATTTACAGTGGCCGCCAAATCTATAAAGCCAAAACGGCTATGAATATTGACCTAAAAGAAGGGGATAAGATTTTATTCGCAGGCGTTGGTCATGGTCGCGACGCAGTGGATGCTGCAGAACGTGGCGCTCAAGTAACGGTTGTAGATTTATCTGCAACCATGCTGAAAAATGTTGAGAAAAACCTTAAAGGTCGTAATTTTAAATACCCAATACGTTTAATTCACAGCGATATTCTAGCGTTTGATGAAGTGGCTGAGTACGATCAGGTCGTAGCTAATTTCTTTTTAAATGTATTCCCTGAAGACTTCATGCTAACCGTTATGAAACACCTAACTACATTGGTTAAGCCTGAGGGTCACTTTGTAGTGGGTGATTTCCATTACCCAACGGGCAATGTATTAACAAAAGCGTTCCAGAATGCTTATTGGTATATAGCGGTAGGTATCTTCACCATTTTCGCAAAAAATGCATTTCATAAAATTTATAATTATCCAAAATACATTGAAAGCTTAGGCTTCTCGGTTGAGAAAACACAATCATTCAATGTATTGATGATCCCTTCTTTATGGTCGATTAAAGCGTCACGTAAACAAATTTCAAAACCTCAACAAAAAGCAGCGTAATCCAGACTCTAGCTACTAAAAATAAAAAATTAGAGGTCTAAGTACATGAACGAAGTAGAATTTAATATTAGCGAAGACATTCATCATAATTCCGATGAGTGTCATGGCGGCGGATTATTTACGTTTTCAGAGCGTGTTGAATACCTTAAGAAGTTTGGACGTCATTCAATGGCTTTTTCAGCGCTTCAACCTAAGATGCAGTATTTTGATATCGAAGGTGTGGGTTATATTGCGTATCGTAAGCAATGGGGAAGTGTTGTTTGTTTAGGTGACCCGATCTGTTCAGCTGAAAATAGAGAGCAATTAATTAACGCATTTATTGCAAAATATCCACGCCCTGTTTTTATTCAAGTAACAAAAGTGGTTGCAGATTTAATTAATGAGTTGACCGGATTTTACGCTACTCAATTTGGTAAAGAAACTTTAATTGATTTAAATACCTGGACGTTATCAGGTAAGAAAAAACAAGTTATTCGTACCGCGATTAATCATGCAGAAAAAGAAGGTATATCCGTTAAAGAAAGTTACGGAGACATGGCGTACCGAAACCTTTCGGATTCTTGGTTGCAAACACGTAAATGTAAAGGTCGTGAAATAATATTTTTAATCCGTCCAATGGAGATGGATTATAAAGAGGGTACTCGACGATTTTTTGCGTATCAAGGTGATGAAATGATCGGTTTCATATTCTTTGATCCAATATATGAAAATGGTGATGTTATAGGTTATGTGCCAAATATAAGTCGTGCATCAGAAAAATTCCCTCAAGGTATTTTTTACATGTTGATGGCAAAAGCATTTGATAAATTTAAAGAAGAAGGCATTCCGTTTGTATTTCTTGGGTTATCACCTTTAGCTTTAGATAACCCTGCCAAACCAACGGAATCTAAGATTTTGCGTTGGATGCTTGAATTTACAGCTAAGAATTTGAACTTCCTATACAATTTTAAAGGCATTGATTTTACTAAGTCACGCTTTAGAGGAGTAGAAGAGCCTACTTATGCTGTGCATAAAAGTAATATGCCATCTAAAGATTTTATTTGTATGTTTAAAATATGTAACGTGATCTAAGTCTAAAATTTTAAGCATAAAAAAACCCGCATTGCGGGTTTTTTTATGCCTGTAGATACTTATAACTAAAGGTTGTAAGTAGTGTGTTGATTATGATTATAGGTAATGTGGAATTAGGCTACACTTTTAGTATATGTTGATTATTGATTGCGAGATGGTGTGTGATAAAAAGACTTCTTCTGACCCTATTTTTATTATCCTGTATTAGTTTTCCTGTAATGAGTAAAGATGACTTTTTTGAATTGTCGTTATTGGACTTAGTCAATATAAAGGTGACCACGGCTTCGAGATCAAGCGAATCATTAGATGACACTCCAGTGGCCGTTACTGTTATTACTTCAAATATGATTGAAAGATCTGGAGCTATGAATATTCAGCAGTTGCTTACGCGATATGTGCCTGGATTTACGAGAGTAGAGGATCAAAATGAACTGAATATTGCTGTTAGGGGAGTGTATACATCCAGTCAGCAAAAAATTCTATTTTTACTTAATGGCCACCGTCTAAATAGCCATAGTTACTCCATGGCATCTCCTGACTTAAGTATATCTCTGGATAAAATTTCACAGATAGAAATACTTCGTGGCCCAGCATCTGCTGTGTATGGCAACGTAGCTCTGACCGCGGTAGTTAATATTATTTTAAAGCAAGGTGAAGATTCAATTGGCTCAAGTACGCGAGTTGTTTTTGGCGATTTTGGACAGAGGATACTTTCTCACACATATGGTACTAGTACTGAAAGTTCAGATACCTTTTATTGGTTGAACCATGCAAGTGTCGATGGTGAATCAAAAAAAATGACAGCACAAGAAAGTTACGCTGTTAATCCTGAAGTTCGCAGTTCAGCAGTACTGGGCGGACAAACAGATAAAAGCAGTTATGATATGGGGATACATCATCAAGTTGGCGATTGGAAATTTTTATTCAATGCTCGACGTAATCATTATATCGAACCTTTTTCAGGCGCAGGTATAAGCGGTGAGCCTTATAACTATAATGAGTATGAACTAAATGATGGATATGGTCCGGGTTTTGGTTATGAGTCACAGCATTTCGCTCTAGAAAAGACTCTCCAGTTATCTGATGATTGGGAGCATGATGTAGAGGTAGCGATCAACCATTTTCGTATTGTGACTTCGGTCATAATCGATCCGTCATCAGGGGCTTTTACAGGAGTGGCGTGGGAAGATGCATCGGCATCAATAATGAATACTTTCTCTGGGCCGTTTTTGGGAGGAGATATATTATTTGGTTTTCAATATGATTTGTCGAAAGTATATAATGATGAATTGAAGATCGGTGGAAGTGGAGTATTTAATAATACTTTAGACACATTGATGCCCAGTGATAGCGAATCAATTTTTTCAATTTTTGCACAGCAGAAGCGTTATTATGGTGATCATTGGCTATCCAATATAGGCATGCGGTACGATTTCAAAAATAGAGCTGTGACAAGTAATATTCATGCATTTAGTCCTCGCTTGGCCTTAATTTATCAGCAAGATTTTTATAGCGTAAAAATGTCAGTCGCTCAGTCGTTCGTTGATTCTACTTACTGGAATCGATTTTCGACACTGCCCTCTTTCAGAGGAGCAGGTGATTTAGAGCCTGAGCGATTAACCAGTTATCAAGTGTCTCCTGTATTACTGCTCACTGAGATAGACAGTGAATATAGAGTAACCCTTTTTTACAATATAGCGGATGATTTTATTCGTCGAGATTTAAGTGCAACTGTTTCAGAGCCTAACTTTAGTAATGCAGGAGAACTTAAAAGTTGGGGGATTGAACAAGAGTGGATATGGAAAAAACAAGAATGGGAGATTCGTGCAAATACAAGTTATCAGAAAGTACATAGCTATGAAAACTATGCGGTAGATAACGGAGATATATCCAATGTCCCATCTTTTTCTGCAAATATAATAACAAACTATCGATTTTCAAAAGAGTGGAACGTTAATTTAACCCTACAATATATCGGTGATCAATACAGTCCTATTGATATTCAAAGTAATGATGTAGCTGTTGTAGATCCTTTTCCTTCAAGCGGAGTACCTTACTCTGATCCAAGTTACCAAGTGGATGCAGCGACTCTTATTCATATGCAATTAAGTTATCTTGCGACATCTGATATTAAAGTCGATTTACAGGTAGACAACTTATTTAATGAAGAGCATGAGCAAGGCGGAACGACTCTACACCCGTACCCGCAAACAGGCAGGTGGACTCGCTTATCTGTGAGCTACCATTGGTAGAGTTCATAGACTAATTCTATTTAATACCGTCAGTAGAGTTGATAGTGTGAGCATCCCATACTGCATTGATGCTATATACGAAAAGACTTTACTATTGCTTGGTCTATCTCTTTTTTTTGCGTATGCGATAATCTTGTTCTAACAAGGTGCAAGCATGATTCAGAATTTCAATTTAGATTTTTCAAAAACGGTTGTAATCAATTCCGATCAACAAGTTTGGCAAAACTCTCCGGCAAAGGGTGTTAAGCGAATCCCGCTTGAGCGTGAAGCCGCTGAGAGCGGTCATGTTACATCAATCGTGCAATATGCTGCGGGAAGTGAATTTTCATCTCATAGACACCCTCAAGGCGAAGAAATTTATGTGATAGAAGGTATTTTCAGCGATGAAAATGGCGACTATCCCGCAGGCAGTTATTTAAGAAACCCAGCGGGTTCAAGTCATGCGCCGTTTAGTAAGCAGGGTTGTACGTTACTGGTTAAGCTTAATCAGTTTAAAGATGGAGATTCACAGCAGCTTGCATTAAATACCAGTGAGCAACCTTGGTTGCAAGGCCAAGGCGGCTTAACCGTTAAGCCTTTGCATGAATATCAGGGATGCAGCACGGCATTGGTACGCTGGCCAGCAGGAGCGCGCTTTGCTCCTCATAAGCATTTTGGTGGCGAAGAAATTTTAGTGCTAACCGGTGAGTTCAAAGATGAACACGGCAGTTATCCAAAAGGCACTTGGATAAGAAGCCCGCATTTAAGTGAGCACTTTCCATTTGTAGATGAAGAAACGGTGATTCTTGTGAAGGTAGGTCACCTTTGAGTTCGCGCTTTCAAGTAATAAATGCAATTTAATCAAGCTTACAATAAGCGAATTAATGACGATTATTCACTGTTTTTATTTTTAGCCTCAATCCATTGAGACATATACTGCGTTGATTTCATCGAATGGTGTCGCAGCATACTACCAGTGAAATTGGTTAACCTATGCTCGTGTAAGTTAGCTTGTATGTGATGAATAGTTGTTAATAAAGCTTTAGAGTGCTGCGCTTTTGAAAATCGTGATGCCAACCAAGGTATGCAATTATCTTGCAGTGATTGCCATAAGGTTTCATCTTTATATAGATTAACAGCGTCTTCAATAAACTGATCTAAGTTATTACTGGCAACGCAAGTATCTAATACGCCTGTTTTTTTTGCATTGCTATACAAGCCTTCGGCACCAATGTAAGTGGTCACAGCGGGCAAACCGCATTGCGCGGCATCTAGCATTTTACCTTTTAGGCCAGCACCAAATCTCAGTGGTGCCAATAATACCTTCGCGTCTCTTAATACTTCAAATGCATCTTCACACCAACCTTTTACTAAAAACCCTTGTTTCTCATTGTGTAGCTGAGTGGCTTTTTTAGGTGGGTAAGCGCCGTAAATATGCAGTTGTGCTTTTGGAATGCGCTTACGAATAGCTGGCCATATATGTTGTTTTAATGTGAGTACGGCATCCCAATTAGGTTCGTGTCTAAAATTTCCAATAGACACAAAGTGTTCGCGCTCATTAAATGAAATCGTAGAATCGGTTTGCATCGTATCAAGCATAAACGGTGTGTAAGAGACAATGTGTGCAGGTACATGGAATGTATTAATTAATAAATCCATTTCATGTTCGCTAATCATGATACTTAAATCACATCGTAAAATAGCGGCAATTTCACGCTTAGCAAAATCGCTGTATAGGTCGTTCAGGGGCACATCTTGGATAATACGTGTATTGCCTTTAGCAAGGGCTTGTCGAGCAAAGCGTAGGCAGTGTAAATCCTCTGTGTCTAATAAACGTAAGGCACTCGGACAGAATTTCTCAACTCGCCAGGCAAATTGTTCTTCCATCATGTAGCGGTCAAACATTACTGCTTGTGGGTCTAATGTTTGAATAAACTCATCGAAACTGCTGCTATTTAATTCGATTGTGAATGGTGTGATGTTAAACGCGTCAAAATCAATTGCGTGATCACTGGCTTGCGCTGGGCTGGCATACGATATGTCATAGCCATCATGTTGGAAGCATTCAATAAGTTGCAGCATGCGACTGCCGGCTGCGCTGGAATTAGGTTCGGGCCATACATAGCCAATGATCAATAATTTTTTCATTGGCTAATTATACACGCTTAATAATTTCGTGCTTATGGCTTACGGGTAGTCACATCAAATTCAGGTGCTGGATTATTATATCCTGATTTTTGTTCTGTAGGGCTTGGTTGCCATTCAGGCGGTGCCCAAAAATGTTTGACTCGTTGAGTGAAGGGTTTATTTTTAGCGAATGCGTCTGCAAACATGTCCTTCCATTCATGTAGGGTTAGATAAAGTGGGTTATGGCTGTTTATCTGTCTAGTAATGCCGTATTCACATTGTATGTCATCGCGTTCTTCTACAAAGGTATTAAATAAACGGTCCCATATAATTAATACGCCGCCGTAATTTTGGTCAATGTACTCGGGATTCTTAGCATGGTGAACACGATGATGACTAGGAGTGTTAAAAATCCATTCGAACCATCCAAGTTTTGGCACCACCTGAGTATGAACAAAAAACTGATAAGCCAAGCTTAATAGTACCGCGCCCACTACAATTTCTGGCTCGAATCCGATCAGTACAATAGGCACCCAAAATAGCCACATACCCGAAATAGGGTAGGTAAAGCTTTGACGAAATGCAGTGGATAGGTTTAATCGTTCTGAGCTGTGATGAACAACATGGCTGGCCCACATGTAGCGTATTTTATGGCTGCCACGGTGAAACCAGTAATAGCAGAAGTCTTGCAGTAAAAATAAACCAATAAAACTGAGCAATGAGTTTTCAATGGTAAATAGCCTGTATTCGTATAAAAAGAAATAAATACCCATGATAAAAAGCGTATTAAACAGGCCATCACTTATTTCATGAAGCAATGCGAGAGTGCCATTACTGATGGTGTCAGCCCAAGTAAAGTCTGCATTTTTATACTCAGCACCATGTTTTCTTAAATAGAGAAATTCAGCACCTAATGTAAGTATGAATATAGGTGAAAATGCTAATAGTAAAAATTGTATTGATAATTCCATTGTATTTTTCTTATATTTTTTTGATACCGAAATTGTAGCGACAGTAAATACTCAAACAAGGTCTAAATCAGACAGGTAATAGACAAATTCCAACCTATTTATATGCAGTGATTCTCAGTGCTAGAGATTGCTCTATGGAGCCCTGTTTTTTCTAGGTAGTCATGTAATTATTGGTGCTCAATTGGTTGCGAACCCCGGTCAATTATCGCTTAATTTATTAACCTAACTTTATTCAAAAATGGACATATCTGTAGTTTTAATGCTGTGTTTTCTTTAAGAATACTAGCAATATTTTGGCGTTGCTAAATATGCATCTGATGATCCTTTAGGCTCTTGAGTATCGTTAATTATCAGTCTGTAAATAATGGTCCATCATACTGCTTAATCATGGTGCTTTTGAATCCTGTAATTTCATCATGCATAGGTATAATGGTGTCGTTAACATCTTGAGTAGCATTGTAAATGACGTCTAAATCATCAAAGGCTGACGTAGCCAAACTGGCAAAGCCAAAATTGAACAACCCTATCCACATGCTGGCATTTGGGCTAGGCAGTGGCCTTAGTCCTAAAGCACCGGGCACAGCGGGAACTTTGGCTGCATTGCCTATTTATTGGTGGTTACTGGCTGACTTATCTACCTTATGGTTATCTGTGGTTATTTTGATCACGTTTGTTGTTGGTGTGCTAGTGGCGCATAAAACATCAGAAGACCTAGGTGTGCATGATCATGGTGGCATTGTGATTGATGAATGGGTAGGTATGTGGATAACCATGCTTATGGTGCCAAAAGACCTGATTTGGTTAGCGGTGGGTTTCGCATTGTTTCGCTTTTTTGATATTTTGAAACCATGGCCAATTAAGTGGTTAGACGAGAAGGTACATGGTGGTTTTGGCATAATGATTGATGATGTGCTCGCCGGTATCATGTCGTTAGGTTGCCTGCATATGATCATGTTTTTAATGCCCTAATTTCAAGACATATGGACTTTCGCTGCTAAACTTTAATTCAGCAGAGGTCCTATATGAAGCTTAGGTTATTGATTAGCGCACTATTCTTGGTGATGTCTATATCGGCACATGGTGATTACCGCGTGGTGTTAGAAGACCAAGATCGATACATTCTTAGTCAAAGAATGGTTTATATAGAAGACACTGAGAACACCCTTGGCATTGAAGATGTCATTAGGATCGATCGTTCTGATTGGTCTAAAACAACGGATGCTGGTTCTAGCTTTGGCTACTCACAAAGCGCCTACTGGGTTTATGTCCCCTTTAAAGTTGATCACGCTGCTTTGTGGTATGTTTGGTTACGATATGCGCCACTTGACTATGTAACACTTTATTGGGTTAAAAACGGTCACGTGATTGAACAACATGAATCCGGTGATGCGCTTCCTTTTTATACTCGCCAAGTCAGCTTACCTGAAAATATTTTTGTCCGTTCGATGCTAGCGGGCGAAAAAATTAGTATGTATATACGCATTAAAACTCAGGGAAGTTATCGTATTCCGCTCGAAGTGCACCAAAGCAAGTACTTTGAATCAAGTACTGCAGAGCTGTTAGTGTTTCAAGGGATTTATTATGGCGTCCTGCTAGTAATGAGTATATTCAACTTTGTTCTATATTTGATTACAGGTATTCGGTCATATTTACATTATGTTTTTTATGTTGCGACAAGCTTGGCATCAATACTGGCAATGCATGGAACGGGCTTTCAATTTCTATGGCCTAACTCACCTAGTATTAATGAGTGGGGTATACCCATCACCTTTTGGCTGAGTAGCGTTGCTTTTTGGTTATTCAGTTATACGTTTTTGAATATTAATAAAGCGGGAATTAAAACTAAGGTTTATTTTTGGGGGCTTGGGGTTGGTGGCGTGGTAATAGGCCTGGGTATTTCTAGTATTGAATATCACATCATCGTGCCTTTGATTACCTTATACGCGATGCTAATAATGTTTTCTTCTTTAATTGCATCCACAATGCTAACTCTATCAGGTTATCGATACGCAGGGGTGTTTGCGATTGCGATTATGATGACGGCGTTGTCATTTGGATTAACTGTCTTTGAGTCTCTTGGGTATTTTTCTGACCAAGAATTTATGCTATATGGCTATCCGCTTGCCCGAATGTTTGAAATTGTTTTGTTTGCCGTTGCTTTAGGTGTAAGAATTCGTTTTTTACAAAATAGTAGGATCGACGCGGAAAAAGAAGCCATTGTTCATAGGGAAAAATCAATTAAGAGTATTGAGCAGTATAAGCGATTGTATGAGAGCGCTATGACAGGGAACTTTGTTTTGAATGCACAAGGGTATGTAAAAAATGCGAATGCTGCTTTTTACGAATTATTAGGTACAGATGTAAATAGTAATATTCAAGGATATTTTAATCGGGATGTAACAGGTATATTTAAACAACGTTCAAAAGAAGAAGATTTCAGAATTGTTAAAGATATTCAATCAAAAAATGGTAAGTGGGTGTCTGTAAGTCTTTATAAAATATATCATGAAGATGAAGCGCAATTCGAAGGTTCAATTGTTGATATTAGTGATCGCGTTCGTGCTCAAGAACTTCAGCGTCAAGCTGAGAAAAACAAAATGCAAGCCTTGCAACAATTAGTGGTGGGGGTTGCCCATGAAATAAATACCCCGTTGGGTATTGTCCGAACCAGTAGTGATTTTGCTCGTGAAATACTTGCACAAATGAAAAATGCAATGGAACAAAATACACTGACCAAGAGTGAGTTTATAGAAAAATTAAATGCTGGGGATGAGGCGCTAGGCATTTCAGATGAAAGTGTTGAGCGAATTGTAGAACTTATTAAAAGCTTTAAGCATGTATCAGTTGAGCAAATGAGTTTTCAGATTGAGTTATTTGATATGGATGTTTTATCTGAACGCTTGAAGGATAGTGCAAAACTAAACAATACTCCGATATCAATACAATCTAAAAACTCTTCTACTAAAGGATTCAATACTTTTACAGAAGGCGTTTATTGGTTCTTGAATGAATTATTAAATAACGCACATGATTATAGTAATAATAGCGAAGGTGTATTTATTGATTTTTCTATTACAGATAGTGAATTTAATATACATTTTTATGACAAGGGTGAAGGGGTAGAAGACACGGATATCTCAATGATATTTGATCCTTTTTTCACAACGGGTAGAGGCGCGGAGCGTAAATTAGGGTTGGGGCTATATCAGGCACATAATATAGTGGTTCAATTGCTAAACGGTAAAATCAACACCTACAATGATAATGGACTGCACTTTAAAATCTCGATTCCCATCCCTGATGTTATTTCACCTTCTTAAAAATCGTAACCATCGCCATATATTAAGCAGACTGGCTAGAGCAGCCGAGACATAGGTCAGTGCACATGCCAGCAGTATTTTTTCTGATGCTTTAAAGTCTTTTTCAGCCAAGTAATTGCCATTCTTTAAAATGGGCAAGGCTTTCGAAAAGCTTGCATTAAACTCCACTGGTAATGTAACCAAGTGAACCAGTGTGCTGGCGACCATTCCTATTATCGCAATAACAATCGAGATTCGTGCAGCACCTGGTAAAACCGTTAAAAAAACGGGGGTAGAGATAAGAGCTAACTGTGCAATTTTCTCAATATAAAATGCCATTTTTGCTAAAGGTGAACGCAGTAATAATAGCGCCATACCTTCTTTGTGTTGAATGGCATGACCGACTTCATGGGCTGCCGTTGCAACGGCAGTTAATGATTTATTATTAAAATTGTTAGTAGATAGGCGTACAGTTTTCGATTGAGGGTCATAATGGTCTCCCTGCTCGGTTGTTTCTAAGCTTACATCTAAATCGTGCTGCTTGATAAGGTGCTGAGCAAATTCTCCCCCTGTTCCTGGGAAATCGGGGCGCTCAATACTGTGCTTTTTTAATATGTGTTGGGTCCAGTATTGTGGTAAAAAGATGCATGCAATGACAGCAATAAACACGAATAACCAAAGCATATAGAATATCCACTTATCGTTTTTAATAAGGTTGAGTATACGTGAGATTTATCCAGAAAGTTACGACTGCTATTATCTTAGTTTTCACACCTATTTACGCACTGTCCGATATTCAAGCTGTTGGCTTAATGCAGGGCATGGCGATACTAGAAGTTGATGGCCAGCGAGTTGTGGTGCGTAATGGTCAGACCAAACAAGGGGTGACACTGATAACAGCAAACAGTAAGGAAGCCATGGTTAAGTACAATGGCAAGCCAGTGACCTTGCAATTAGGGTTAAGTGTTACCAGTAGCTATGCCGAGCCAGTTACCGAAAAAGTGCGGTTATACCGCGCAGATAACGGCCATTACTTTACCCGCGCTAAAATAAATGGCCAGACCGTGGATACACTGGTAGATACAGGCGCTACGACTGTTGCTATCAGCTCTGATTTGGCAAGAAAATTAGGCATTAATTACGCATCAGGAAGAAAGGGAACCAGTTCAACGGCGGGGGGGATTGTAACCAGTTACTCTTTACGTTCAGATCACATTCAAGTGGGCGGGATTAAAAAGTTCAGTGTACCGATTACGGTGGTTGAAGGTAGCTTTCCAGAGATCACATTATTGGGCATGAGTTTTTTAAATAGACTTGGTATGAGTGAGGATAATGGGGTGCTGACACTTACGGATAAGTAGTCATTACCCTCTAACTATGAATGAACAGAACCCCCTTTAATCGTTTCGCAACGCATTAACCAAATCTTGAGTATTTTTACTGATGGATTCAATTGAACGGCCGGTTTCTTGAATGAGCTCTTCTCCTCGAGTTGCTTGCTCTTGAACTTCACTCATTGTGTCCATGGCATTTGATGCCAATTGTTTGTTGCGTTTTACCACCTCTTCAATTTCGCTGGTAGAGTTACTAGTGCGCGCAGCAAGCTGTCTAACTTCGTCTGCCACGACAGCAAACCCTCGACCTTGCTCACCTGCGCGGGCGGCTTCAATTGCAGCATTTAAAGCGAGTAAATTAGTTTGGTCGGCAATGGCTGTTATCGTATCAACGATATTGCTGATTTGGTCAGACTGCTCATTCAATGACTGCACAGCCTCAGAGCTACTTTGAAGGCCTCCCACCACCTTTTGCATAACGGTAATGGCTTGATTACCAACATTCAAACCTTCTTGTGTAGAGCTTTCTGTGACAGTTGAGGCTTGCAGCGCTAATTGTGTTGTTTCATTTGCTTTTACTACTGTTTGTGTGACATCGGTGGCAAACTTAATGATCTTATAAAGTTGACCCTTAGGATCAAAAATTGGGTTGTAGCTTGCTTCTAACCAGATGTCATCGCCTTGTTTATTTTTTCTATGAAACTTACCTGCAACAAATTCTCCTTTTCGTAAGTCCCCCCAAAATTGCTGGTAATCACGACTTTGCACAACTTCGTCTGGACAGAATA
Source organism: Bermanella sp. (assembly GCA_034112345.1). Taxonomy (GTDB): domain Bacteria; phylum Pseudomonadota; class Gammaproteobacteria; order Pseudomonadales; family Oceanobacteraceae; genus Bermanella. The sequence goes on from JAWUVN010000043.1 coordinate 53,688, forward strand.
TTTTGTGGGGTTGCCCTTTAATTTCATCTAATTGGTAGCCCACAGTATTTAAGAAATTGTCGTTGGCTGTAATTACTTCGCCTTTTAAATTAAATTCGATAATGGCTTGAGACCGAGATAACGCTTCTTGCTGGCTTTTGAGTTCATGGGAGGTATTTATGAGGGGGCTGATATCGCTGGCAATTTTCACAATCTTAATGACATTCCCCTCGATATCTTTAACAGGGCAGTAGCTGGCTTCTAACCAGACATCTGAGCCACTTTTATCAATACGCAAGAATTGTCCATTCATTGGATTGCCTTCAGATAATCTCTTCCAAAAAGAGGCGTAATCAGGAGATGATGTCGTTTCACTACTACAGAACAATTTATGATGCTGGCCTTGAAGCTCATTAAGGCTATACCCCATAACCTTTAAGAAATTAGGGTTGGCTTCTAGAATATATCCATCAGTCGAAAATTGAATCATAGCCAGTTGACTAGAGATCGCATCGAGGATGTAAGGGCTTAAATCAGGAGAAGCTTGTTGCTTGCTGTGCGAGGTTTTTTCTGAAGGTTTTTTGCTGAAGCCAAACATATTCACAACAGTCCTAAATTAACGTTTAATCCGTTAAGTTAAGACTATATTTGAATTAATGCTTAATTAAGCAAGGTAAAATGACTGTCGAAATTAGATCGCTAATCTCTTGAGCTGAGAGCTTCTAATATGGATAGAATACCGTGTGCATCCAGTCCCATCTCTGCCCACTGTTCGGCTTGCGAGGCGTGTTCGATATAGGCGTCGGGAATACCCAATATTTTAACTCGAACATCTAATTCTGTTTTAGCCACATACTCTAATACAGCGCTGCCAGCGCCCCCCATAACCGTATTGTCCTCTAGGGTAATAAAGTATTTATGGTTATCAGCGAGCTGGTCTAAAAGTGATTCATCAATTGGCTTAACAAAGCGCATATCCACCAGGCTGATGTTTTGTCCTGATTCATTAATGGCTTTTTGAGCTTCATGAAGCAGTGGGCCAAAACATAAAATCGCGATGTTTTCTCCAGGCTTGATGATTCGGCCCTTACCAATTTCAGTGGTGTCAGTTTGACAACTGACTTCAGTACCATTGGCCGAGCCTCTTGGGTAGCGAACCACCGCAGGGCCATTAAATTGGTAAGCGGTATTTAACAGTAGCCGACATTCATTTTCGTCGCTTGGAGTGGCAACAACCATGTTAGGGATGCAGCGTAAAAAGCTAATGTCGTATGCGCCAGCGTGGGTTGGACCGTCGGCTCCGACCACACCTGCACGGTCAACAGCAAACGTGACATCTAAGTTTTGCACGGCCACATCGTGTATTAATTGATCGTATGCTCGTTGTAAAAACGTACTGTAAATTGCAACAACAGGTTTCGATCCTTCGCACGCCATACCTGCTGCCAATGTAACTGCGTGCTGCTCAGCGATGGCGACATCAAAATAGCGTTCTGGAAATTTTTCGGAAAATTTAATTAAATCACTGCCTTCACGCATAGCCGGTGTAATGGCGATCATTTTTGGGTCCAACGCGGCTGTATCGCACGCCCATTGTCCAAAAATATTACTAAAGGTTTTCAGCTTTTTAGGGGGGATGGCAGGGGTGTGTTCCGTACTCGATTCTGCTTTTACCGGACTTAACGCATGGTATTTAATTTGGTCTTTTTCAGCAGGGGCAAAGCCCTTACCTTTTTTGGTGACCACATGAAGAAACTGCGGGCCTTTTAAATCACGAATATTTTTTAGTGTGCGTGTTAGCGATTCAACATCATGACCATCAACGGGGCCAATGTAATTAAAGCCTAGCTCTTCAAATAAAATGCCTGGTGTTAAAAAACCTTTTACATGCTCTTCGGTTTTACTGGCCAGTTCCCATGCATGAGGAATAGTGCTCAATACTTTTTTAGAGCCTTCGCGCATGGTGGCATAGGTTTTAGAACTAAGGATTTTTGAAAAATATTTATTTAAGCCGCCTACATTTTCGCTGATGGCCATGTCGTTATCATTTAAAATAACAAGCATGTCAGCTTCGACGTGCCCAGCATGATTCAGAGCTTCAAATGCTTGGCCTGCGCTCATGGCGCCATCGCCAATAATGGCTGCAATCTTTTTGCCTGAATTTTGCTTGCGTGCAGAAATGGCCATGCCCAGTGCAGCACTGATTGATGTAGAGGAGTGGCCCACACCAAAGGTATCAAATTCACTTTCTTTGCGCTTAGGAAACGGGCTTAAACCATTTTTTGAACGGATGGTTGGCAGTTGTTCTCTGCGGCCCGTGAGAATTTTATGAGGGTAGGCTTGATGACCCACATCCCAAAGCAATAAATCTTTAGGCGTGTCATACGCATAATGCAGGGCAATAGTCAGTTCAACCACGCCTAATCCAGCGCCAAAATGGCCGCCACTTTTACCAACACTGTAAAGTAAGTATTCGCGTAGCTGTTTTGCCAGTTGAGGTAACTCTCCACTTGTCAGCTCACGCAATTGACTTGGATGATCAATGCTATCCAATAATGGCGTGTAGGGACGGTCTTGTGGAATTTCCTGGAACATCTGTTACCCAGTCGTGGAGAATATAAAAAGTGTAGAAATTAACGGCGCTATTCTACCCAGATAGCCCCTAAAAAGTAACTGTAAACACTCGTTAGCTTAGATTAATTAGGGGGATATGGGGGTTAATTAGGGGTAAATAGCCGGTTAATTCACACGGCTGATAATATAATCGGCAATCCCTTTTAATGGCTCTACATTGCCACTTAAAGGTTGAAGTGCATTAAGGGCTTGCTGATGGAGGTCTTCGGCTTTCTGTTTTGCCCCTTTCAGTCCCAATAATGCCACATAGGTTGGTTTGTTTAGCGCGATGTCTGCCCCCTGAGTTTTCCCCAGGGTTTTAGTGTCGCTGACCACATCTAGAATATCGTCTTGCACCTGAAATGCTAAGCCGATGGCCTTTGCATAAAGGGTTAAGGCATCCAGTTCTGCTTGCGTGATATCGGTTTTGCAGTGTGCGCCCATTAGCACGCTGGCTAAAATCAGCGCGCCTGTTTTATGGTTGTGCATATTTTCTAAGTAATCAATATCAACGGTTTGGTTGACTGCCGATAAATCCAAACTTTGGCCCCCTGCCATACCATATAAACCACTATTGCGTGCCAAAATATTAAGCATGCTTAGTTGTTGTGTGGCAGATAGACCCGTAATAGGTTGGCTTAAAATATCAAACGCCTGAGTTTGTAAGGCATCGCCAGCTAATATAGCCGTGGCTTCATCAAACTGAATGTGACAGGTGGGTTTGCCTCTGCGCAAATCGTCGTCATCCATAGCTGGGAGATCATCATGCACCAACGAATAAGCATGTACCATTTCCACGGCAATAGCAGGGACGTCAGCGTGTTCTAAATTGCCATTACAGGCTTGTGCTGCAGCGTATACCAGCATTGGACGAACACGTTTTCCGCCATTTAACATGCTGTAATTCATGGCAAGCTGCAGCTGCTTAGCATCGGCATCCTGGGTATTTGAATGAGATTCCAATACCTGAGAAAAGCGCTCAAGACACCACTGGCTAAAAGAAGGGAACGGCATTATTACGCATCACCCTCTGACGGCTCTTGGTTCGCAAAATGCTGTGCCTGGCTTTGGCCATTTTGCTCAACCAATACTTGTACCTTTTGCTCAGCTTCGGTTAATGCTTTTTGGCATTGGCGAGTCAAATTAACACCTTGTTCAAAGGCTTGAAGCGACTGTTCAAGGGTGAATTCACTGTTCTCAAGTTTTTCTACCAAGGCTTCAAGTTGAGATAGTGATTGTTCAAAGTCTACTGGGGCAGGTTGATCAGCCATGAAAAATCCTATTGTGAACGGCATTGGCCGTTGGGTGTTGTTCGTGATTAGGCGCAATTGTAGCGCATAAGGCCGTGCAAACTGAAATTCTCTGTCTAAACTAAAAAAATAAGGTCTATAAATGTACAATTTTTGAAATAAATTGCATGGGCGCCAACTGACTATTTTGATCGGCGCAACTGACAATTTGATAGGGAATTCGAGGTAGTAAAGTGGATTTAGCGACGATTGTCGGATTAATTGGTTGTTGGGTTATCGTAATATTTGCGATGGTGCTGGGTGGCGATCCTGCCATGTTTGTGAATGTCCCTTCTTTATTGATCGTAGTAGGCGGCTCTATCTTTGCCGTGTTAATGAAATACGAACTGGGCCAATTCTTATCAGCCGGTAAAATTGCCGCTAAAGCCTTTAGTTTTAAACTTCCTAAACCTGATGCCATGATTGACGAAATCGTTGAGCTTGCTGGCGACGCCCGTAAAAACGGATTACTTGCATTAGAAGGTAAAGAAGTGAGCTATGACTTTCTTGCTAAAGGCATTCAGCTATTGGTGGATGGTCACGACCCAGACGTCGTAAAAGCGCTATTGGGCAAAGACATGAAATTGGCTGCCGACCGACATAAGATAGGCACCACAATATTCTTTCAAATGGGCGATACCGGCCCAGCTATGGGTATGATCGGAACATTAATTGGTCTGGTTGCGATGTTAGCTAACATGGATGATCCAAAATCAATTGGTCCATCAATGGCTGTCGCGCTATTAACTACGTTATACGGCGCTATGATGGCCAACATGTTATGTATTCCAATTGGCGATAAATGTGTTCTACGCATGGATGAAGAAGGTCGTTTGCAAGCTATGGTGCTGGATGCACTACTGGCGATACAGGCGGGTCAAAACCCACGGGTGATAGAGTCAATTTTAAGAACTTACTTACCCGAATCAAAACGTGGTGACGAAGGCGAGTAGCCTGATGTTCAAGATGAGTCATAGGGAGCACTGCCATGGCAGATGAAGATGACGAACACGAATGTCCGGACTGTCCTGCCGGACTGCCTGCATGGCTAGCCACATTCGGTGACCTTATGTCGCTGCTTATGTGCTTCTTTGTATTATTATTATCATTTGCTGAAATGGATGCGCTAAAATTTAAGCGTTTAGCGGGTGAGTTACGCATGGCGTTTGGTGTGCAAACTGTCATAAATGCCGACGACCCTCCGAAAGGCACAAGTGTAATTGCTAAGCACTTTAGTCCCTCGATTCCCGAGCCTACACCCATCAATGAAATTAGGCAGAAAACCTCGGATGTCACCAAAAGCTCACTAGAAGTGCTGTGCCAAGATGCCGTAACCGCTCAAGAAGAAGCGCAGGGTGACAGCGGAAAGCAAACGCGTGAAATAGTTGTGCCTAAGAATTCCACCGCAGAAGCGGAAGCCAAAGCGGCAGAAGAAGCAGAAGACACTGCCTTAGAGATTGCCAGTGAATTAGAGCAAGAAATCAGTAAAGGACAGGTAGAGCTAGAAACACAGGGCAGTAAAATTGTGATTCGAATACGTGAGAATGGATCGTTCAAAGGGGGCAGTGCTTATGTCACCGATGAGTTTTTACCTGTGTTAGACAATATACGGGAAGTCTTAGTGGAAGTGCCTGGGCGCATCAGTGTAGAAGGGCATACAGACAATACACCTCTTGGGCGAGGTGGCCGCTATAACAATAACTGGGATTTAAGCGCCGCCCGAGCGGCATCGGTGGCCGAGCAATTATTTATCGCTCCTGAGATGGATGAAACCCGCTTTATGGTAGTGGGTCACGGTAGTGTTAGGCCATTGATTGATAATAAAACCGCTGAAAATCGATCTAAAAATCGTCGTGTAGAAATTATTATAGTGAAAAGTGCAGGGTTAGATAATGACGATGAGCCAGAAATAGATACCGAAAATGGCAACTCGCCGTTTGAAGATCAATTAAATGCACGACCAGAAGATTTTGAATTAGATCCAGACGAAGTGTTTTAAAATACAAACAGCTGAGTCTTAAGAGGGTGTTTAAAGAATAATGACTGAAGAAGAAGAGCGTCGTAGATACTTTCGAATTGATGATGAAGTGGCCATCAGTTTTACTTTATTAGAAGACGAAAGCGTATCTGATGCAGAAAGTCTAAATGAAGAATTTCATATGAGCCTTGAAGTTCAAATTCGTCATGCCATGGTAGATATTCGCAGCCAAAACTCTAAAGTGGCGCAGGTCCTAGACTTGATGAATCAAAAGATTAATTTGATGCGAACAACGGACTCTGTCGAAGGTTCAAGCCCTGTATTAAAAGGTGCGAACCTTAGCGCCTGTGGTGTTGCATTCTCTTGGCATGAGTCCTTACCCATTAACCAGCAGTTAATGGTTAGTATGTATTTACAGCCCAATCATGAATTGATCCGAACAGAAGCACATGTAGCAGCTGTCACGCGTAATGATAGCGATGGAGTAGATCCAAATGATGCTTACGTGGTGCGATTAGACTTTGATAATATTCAAAAAAATTATCAAGAGGTGTTAATACAGCATGTGGTACAAAGGCAGGGTTATCAGCTACGTAAAAAGTTAGATAACTAGATC
>JAWUVN010000044.1:0-13784 GCA_034112345.1 Bermanella sp.
TCAGGGTACCTACACAGGTTTAACCACCATAGTGGCAGAAGAATTAGACGTGAGCCCAAAAAACATTAACGTTATCAATGCCACTGCCAATGATGATTATAAAAATATTGAATACTGCATTAAGGTAACCGGTGGCAGCAATAGTGTTCGCACCCACTTTTTACCTTTGCGTCATCTAGCGGCCAATACACGCTTAGTGATACGCCAAGCCGCCGCACAACAACTTAAAATTAACCTAGCGGATATTCAAACGGATAACGGCAAAATTGTTGTTAATGGTAAGGCATTGCCTTATGGCGAGTTTGCCGACTTTGCAAACAAACTGGATTTCCCTGAAGACGCGCCATTAAAAGAAAGAAGCCAATTCAAATACATGGGTAAAAAAGCCCCTAGACTGGATGGCCTTGCTAAAAGTACAGGCACCGCACAATTTGGTATCGATGTAGATTTTGAAGGCCTGCACCGCGCAGCATTAAAACGCTGCCCTGTTTTTGGTGGCACGGTTAAATCATTTGACGCTACCGCAGCCAAAGTCATGCCAGGCGTGAAGTCGGTTGTTAAAATACACAATGGTGTGGCTGTCATTGCTGATCATTATTACCAAGCTAAAAATGCATTGCCTAAACTGAAAATTGAATGGGACCTACCTGAAACCCTATCTGCATTCAGTTCTGATTCTACCGCCAGCGACAATGGTAAAGGCTTATTTAAAACAGCGCTAGACAGTGACGAATCCACCAACGCTTTTGAACAAGGTGATGGCTTGGATGCATTAAAAAATGCCGACACGATTATGACCGCAGAATACTGGGCGCCTTATTTGGCACACGCCACTATGGAGCCTATGAACTGCACCGCAAAATTAACAGGCGATAAATTAGAACTATGGGTGGGTAGCCAAGCGCCTGACCTAGCAAAATTTGCAGGGGCTTTTTATGCCGACGTACCAAAAGATAACGTAACGGTTCACAGCACCTTTTTAGGCGGTGGTTTTGGTCGTCGCAGCGCCACCGACTTTGTGGCAGAAGCCGCAGCCATTGCAAAAGAATCCTCCCTGCCGATTCAATTAATTTGGAGCCGCGAAGATGACATGCAACATGATGTTTACCGCCCTGCTGCCATGGCTAAATTTAAAGTCGGCCTAAACAAAAATGGTTTAATTGATAGCTGGACAGTAAAACGCTCGGGCCCTCAAATTATGCCATATACACTGGATAATATTATTGACGGTGTCATGCCAAGCTTTTTGCCAAACGGCATGGTGGATTGGATGAGTAAAGCGGGCTACAGCATTTTTGATAGTCTAACGGTTGACCACGCCAGTGTTGAAGGCTTGTACGAAGACTACGACGCACCGCATAAATCATCAGACCACGTAACAGTAGACCCGGGTTTGCCATTGGGTTACTGGCGCAGTGTTGGCCACTCGTACAGTGGTTTCTTTAAAGAAAGCATGATGGATGAAATAGCCGCGCTACAAAAACAAGATGCGGTTGAGTTTCGCCTTAAGCATTTAAAAAACAATCCAAAACTGGCCAACACTTTAAAAGTAGCCGCTGAAAAAGCCGGTTGGAACAAGCCGTTACCTAACGGACATTTTCATGGCGTGGCCACCCATGCATCGTTTGCCTCTTATGCGTCTCAAATCGCAGAAGTGTCGGTTAAAAATAACCAGCTAACCATTCATAAAATTGTATGTGTCATTGACTGCGGCTTAGCGGTTAACCCTGACATTGTTTCTGCACAAATGGAAAGCGGCATTATTTATGGTTTAAGTGCCGCCCTATACGGCGAAATCACATTGAAAGAGGGTGCGGTTCAGCAAACTAACTTCCATGATTACGCCGCTTTGCGTATCAATGAAACCCCTGAAATAGAAGTCGTGATCATTGAAAGTGACGAAGCACCAACAGGTGTGGGCGAGCCGGGCTTACCCCCTGTTGCCGCTGCGGTTGCTAATGGTATTTTTGCTGCAACCGGTAAACGACTAAGAAGCTTGCCTTTAAAGCTTTAATTTTAAATTCCAAATTTTAGTTATTAACCATGATGTATAAATCGATAGTTGGTCCGCCTTACAGGCTGGGCCAATTTATCGATTACAACTCTATATGATCGAACCGTTTAAATAAGAAGTAGGATTCCCATGCAAGGCTCACAATTAGATGTATTAAAAGGTTGTTTGTCGTGTTTGCTAAATGGCGAACACATCACTTTGGTGGCGGTGGTTAAAACCTGGGGAACGTCTCCTAGACCGGTAGGGTCTTTATTGGCTGTCAGTTCAAGTGGATTATTTTTTGGCAGTGTCAGTGGTGGCTGTGTTGAAGAAGATCTAATCGAACAATTAAAAAACACACCCGCTACCCTTCCCAGCTTATTAATTTACGGTGAAACCGATGAAGAACGTCATCGCTTTGGCTTACCTTGTGGTGGCGCATTACAATTAATTGCAGAACCTCTTAATGACATCGAAGAAGTGACCACTCTGATTCAAGCCATTGAAAACAGGTCGGCGTTAGTACGTACCGTATCTTTGAATAAAATAGATGTCTCGTTAGATCAATGGAAAAACCAAGATCCAGCATTATTAAACAGCTTAAACCATTCAAATGAATATCCTGCTTATTGGCAAAATGTATTTGGGCCCACTTGGCGCTTAATGATTATTGGTGCAGGTGAAACGGGCCGATTTTTAGCAGAAATGGCTGAAGGCTTAGGTTACGAAGTTTTGGTCAGTGATCCCAGACCTGAATACCGTAAAAACTGGCCGTTAAAAAACATAGGCCTGTTACAAGGTTTCCCTGATGACATAATTGAATCACTGACCATTGATTCTCGTACGGCTATTGTGGCAGTGGCACACGACCCTAAAGTAGACGATATGGCTTTATTAGCTGCTTTAAAAAGCCAAGCATTTTATGTGGGGGCACTTGGGTCAAAATTAAATAACCAACAACGCAGAGAGCGCTTGGTTGAACACTTTGATTTTACCCATGCTCAAGTCAAGAAACTTCACGGCCCTGTGGGGCTAAACATTGGCAGTAAAACACCGGCTGAAATTGCGTTATCCATTTTGGCTGAAATCACAGCCATAAAAAATGGCATTCAGCCAAGTAAAGCGTTAGAACAAAAATCGGAACAAGTTAGTCGCACAGAAGCATGCAGTTTGTAATGTCCGATTCTGAATCCAAAAGCATTACTAGTACAAACACCATAACGGCCATTGTTTTAGCGTCTGGGTTGGGGTCCCGCTTTGGTGGCCAAAAACTTTTACATGAAATTGTCATTAACCATAAGCCCCCTCTTGCCTTGGGTGTGATCAGCGCATTAAATGTAAAACCCTTTGTTGATCATGTTATTTGTATTGTGAAACCTGAAGACAATCAACTTAAGCAGAAATTTGAATCCCACGGCTTTACCACAATAGAGAACCCTGATTTTGAACAAGGCCTAAGCAGCAGCATTAAAGCAGGCATAATATTTTGTCAGGGAAAGTATCAGAACACACCTAACAACCATTACATGATTTGCCTTGCTGACATGCCTTATATTGAAGCCAATACCTATAAAGCCGTTACCGAGCAATTTAAGACCTGTATTAAAACCCACCCCAACACCATCATTCGCCCTGTTCTAACTGAAAAAAATAAAGCGGGTCACCCAGTTATATTTTCAAACACATTTGAAACCGAGTTATTAAGTTTAACAGGAGATGACGGCGGTAAACCCATTATTAAGCAATGTGGATTTGACTCGGTTAACGTAGACGATACAGGTGTACTTGCGGATATTGATCGCGAGACGGATATTCGAAAACAAGATTAATACCCTTATTGAAAAATACACTCTACAACTTCTGCACACATTCATTATTAAATAACTTTAAACGCAGGGTGCTATTAGCGCCGTGGGCACGTAATACACCGGCTAACTGCTAAAGGTTTAAACGTTTAAAATACCAAACTAACCCCATAACAGCTGACAATGCACCAAAGCCATTAACTGCCACTCCAGCATAACGCCAAGCGTCTGATGGCCATAGATCAGGTGCTTTTATAAATGCTTGCGCAACAATGATTACCGCTAGCAATAAAACAGCACTCCCGATATATGGATACACTTTCGATCCCTTAATACCTGCATACAGCATGAATACAGTAATCACTCCTAAGGCAAACACAGGTAATAACGAAGCTGTAGGCCCCAATGCAGGCTGGCCCATATTTATTAATACCAAGCCTGCTATATTCCAAGCAGCCACTAATGCCCAGTAAAGCACCTGTAACAAAGATGCCCGTTTAAATAATATTGATAAATTAACTTCAGGGTTCATAGCTTTAACCAATCATGAGATGGTTCAACCATACCACCAATGAATCCGGTACCACTATTCTAATAACGGCCAATCACTATTTCAACATGGCTGAGTATGGTGATGCCAACTCTAAATCAATGGCCCTACCCCAGCCTGGTACGGTTATTTTTTTATTGGTATATTCAATATCAGGCCCTTGCAAAACATTATAATCAAACTTGTATAGGGTTTTATCCTGCCCTTTTAAACACGCTTGATTGTAGGCTTTTGATTTTTCTAATACGGCGGCATTCAACGTTTCATACTCTGCCATTTTTTCAAGGCCGTACTTTTCTTTTAATATGGCCTTAACAATGTGTGGCGCTAAAATTCCTGCCGTTGCATTGTTCCCACCAAACCCTTTTGCGTTTAAAAACGTTACATCAATATCTAATGGATTAACTTTTTTATGTTGCATGAGTATGTCTAAATGGGAGTTCTGCACGTCATCTGCAATGTGATCAATACTGGTAATGCCAGGAATAAAGCCATACTGCCATGTTCCCATGGCGGCCATTAACTGATCACCCGCTGATGTGCCAATAGAATGCCCAAGGTAACTTTTAACCCCTGTTACCGTCCAATTATTAATGCCAAATGTTTTGGCTGTTTCATTTAAAATAGCCGATTCAGACACTCTATTTTGTGGTGTGCCCGTTCCGTGTGCATGAATATAGCTCCGCTGAAGACTGCCTTCACCCAATAAAGCACGGGCCGATGCCAAGGCCTTTGCCACTGTAATCCAATTCCCTAAACCTGGAGATGATATGGATTTTTTATAGCCATCGGCATTCACAAACACCTGATCTATGGCCCCATGAATGTTGGCCGACAATTCCATAACCAAAGCATCATCAAATAAAATGACCACCTGAGACGATTCAGACAACGTGAAGCCACAGTTATCACTGAATGGGCGACACGCTCTTTTATAATTAGGTTGCTCTATAGAGCCATCTAAAGACTTTAAATTTTCTGCCGTCGCCAATGCACCCATGGTGGTATAACCATCAATGACTTCGGATGTAATGGGGGCTTCTGACGCTCCGATAATGGCCACACGGCTTCGGCCTTGCTGAATATCTTCAACACCCATTTTTAAGTTATATAAAAATCTGGCGCAGGCACCTGTATTACCACCGGTACTGCCTAACCCCCCTAATAAATACGCATTAATAAAATCTGCGGGCATTTCGGTTAATCCTAATGCTAAATGTTTCGACGATACTTTTTTACCTTTTAAGCGACTGCCCATTAAGCCGCCATTACCATCTTCGTCAAGCTGGCTCATGGCACTGCTGGCATACACTGATATTTTATCTGGTGCTACACGCTCTGCTACACGCTCCCATTCAATGCCCAAAGACTGAATAGCATCAGATGCCGCATACACAGTCATTTGCAATCCACGAGGATGATTTCGTGAAGGGTATCGTTTTGAAAAATTCATTCCCGAAGGTAACTGCCCTGCACTTTTAACAATCAAATCGCGAGTAGAAGGCAACAAAATGGGCGTACTACCAAATACCTTTACATGACTTGTACGCTTATCGACTTCAGTTACGCTCCAATTGTCAGGTAAGGGTTTTGGCAAAGCAGTCGTTTTTAATTCGAACGTAATTGACTCATGGTTTTCTCCGCTCATATCTGCGGCTTGATGCCAAGGCGCAGCGTCTACGTCTAAATAGCTTTTCTCAATCTTTCTAATTAATGTACTTTCGTTTATTAAGGCTGAATAGTGTTTAAATATATTTTCCGGTGTAAACGATTCAGAATTTGATTGCTGAACAATTTGATAACCACCGTCAACAAAAGTGACCAAACCCATCAACATGGCAAGATCGGTATATGCCTCGTGAACCAAGTCTGGCTGCTCTTCTAACAAACTATCAAATACCATTCGGCGATAAGCTTGATGAGATGATGAACGCCCTGCTGGGCTGATCCCTCCAAACCCAACAATCACGGGAAGATGACTCATATTTTTGTGTTCCTAAGTATGCTTAGCGCTAGATCACGAAACAGCAGTGAATAGTTAATCTAACCGCGTAATGACTCTGTTGCAGCACATCATAGGGCCCAAGGCACAAATGTATTATGGCTAAAAGGACATTTTTACTGGTAATATGGCCATTCATTACGCCATAAACTTTAAAGATAGTTTTATGAAACGCATTGCCATCGCACTATACGACCAAGCACTGGGCACAAGCATTAGCCTGCCAATGGAGATGCTGCAGGCCGCAATTCAAACGGCTAAAGGGTCTGATAAATCATATGAAAACTACTCTATTGTCACTCTTGGAGTCGATTTAGAACCAGTGACCACAGGGGCTGGCATTTCAATCACACCGCAAGCAATCATTAACAAAGACCCATACGAACTTATCTTTATGCCATCTATGTGGCGAAACCCTAGGCATAATTTAAAACGCTATCACACCTATATACCTTGGCTAATTTGGCAGCATCAACAAGGCAGCATTATTTGTGGCGCAGGAACAGGTTCTTTTTTTATGGCAGAAACAGGGCTACTGAATCAAAAAGCCGCCACCACTCACTGGTTTTACTTTAAGCATTTTGAAAGTATGTACCCCGCCATCGAAATACAAAAAGAGCACTTCATAACAAAAGCCGACAACCTGTATTGCGCTGGCAGCTTAAATGCCGTGGCTGACTTAACCGTGCATTTAATCGAGTTGTTATTTGATAAGCGGATTGCGCAACACGTTGAAAGCCAGTTCTCTAATGAGGTAAGAAACTCGTTTCAGCACAGTGCTTTTTTATATGAAAAAACCTTAGCCCATTCTTATGAAGACATTCTTCATGTTCAGGCTTGGTTGCAAGATCATTATGACAAACCACTTAATATTGAAGCCCTTGCCCATCAATTTGATTTAAGTGTGCGCAGCCTGAACAGGCGGTTTAAAGATGCATCGCAGCAAACCCCAAAACAATATATTCAAGACCTTAGGGTAGATGCTGCAAAAGAATTATTAAGAAAAACAAATTTGAGTATTGGTGATATCGCCACCCATGTGGGCTATCAAGACGTGAGTTATTTTTCAGAGATATTTAAACGTAAGATGGGCTCAAACCCTAAGTTATATAGACTATCCGTTAGAAATAAATTGTTTCGGTTAGACTAGCGTCCACTCACTATTCTAACCTACGCATAAAAGAAAATAACCCATACATCGGCATGCGTGTTACTCGCTGTCATCTACTTAATAAAAGTAAACACAGCTATCTAAGCAGTATAAGTGTCAGGTAACTCATTTTCTTTTTTAATGGCTAACTTACTGGTACCCAACATTAAGCAACTGTGACCCGCTGCGTATGTCAGCATAATGAAAACCTCAGCAGCATAAACCGGAGTACTGCCAAAAACATTTTGAGCAATAATTGAATCCGAAATATAGAACATCAACCCCGCAATAAAAAAGAAACCATTCAGCTTAATATCAATCAAAAAATAACTTAAAGCCCCAGTCAACAGCACGGTTGTCATTGCGATATAAGCCATAACAACAATCGCCATATCACTTGTAACGGATAAGGTAGAATATTGAATCACACCTATTACTGATACAAGTATCAAAGCACTTACTTTCAACCGATTTGAAACCGCTTGGCTTTTTAAAAGTAACAAGATACCAAGCATTAAATATCCAATAAAAAAGGCACCAACGCCTAATTGAAACATCAAATCAGGATTGTCTGTTAGTTTCAAACTCGCGAGCAGTACATCTCCTATCAAACAAAAGATGATGACAAAAATGAGCGTATTCCACCCTTTCATATCTTTTACGTTATTAAAAATAATGGCCATCACTATAATTGTGCCCAATGCTTTAACAATAACCTGAGCCAAATAATTAGGCTGTTCAATTAAAATAAGAGTAGAGCCCACCATATACAAGGCAGTAACGACGAGCGCTGCGACAACAGATAACGTAAATTTATTACTAACTAACATTTGAAAGGCCTATTTATTATTATTCAGAAAGAATAACTAAGATTAGACAGGATAAATAGAGCTATATTCAATTTGTCCTAGTTACACACGACGCTCATATCGTTCTCATTTACTTAAATTTCGAAGTCTACTTCAAAAAAGACACAACTAAAATTTCTCAACGGTTAAGTAAGCTAAGTAGGCATGATTCAACATCAAATACATGATCATCCGTAACATTTAAATCTCGTAGACTGCTCGCTAAATCAAGTAAGTAGTCTTTATTTTCTCCGCTTGGCCCACGACTTTCTAGTATTTGCTTGGCAATAGCTTGGACTGAAGCCGCCCCCAAATAGGCTTGATTAGCTTCATCTGCAATGTATATCAAACCTTGTTTACTGTCCCCATTGGCTAGCTCAACGGTTATCTGATGGCGCAGGTAGCCGTTCTTTTCTCTGTGATCCAGATGTTCAAACACTTCTTGTGCTACCCGATAGGCCATTCCCAAACAAGCTTGCCCGCTTGAATCTAACGGGCCTCTTTGATCATTTTCACGAGTCATTCCTTCACTCACAAGTTGACCCTTACCATCAACCTTAACTAGGGTCACAACCCTACCGGGATTATCAGGCGTGCCTCTATGGTCATGACTGCCCTGCCAAAAACGGCGCTGCCACCCCTTAATAGATGCGGCGCATTTTTCTAAATAAGGAAAATCCACTTTATAAATCAACGACCCATAACCAAACAACCAGATTTCATCAAACTGATCTAAGTCTTGTCGATCTTTATTTTCTAAGCTGGTATCAATCATTCAAATAACGTAAGCATCTTTAATGAATTAAATATTTTACTGGGTAAATCTTTATTAAACATAATAGCTATTTTTTTGCGCTTGGTATCTCTACTTTTCCTTGCGCGAGCACTTCACCCATTTTCCATAAACGCCATTCACCCGGCTCATAAACATCCCAAGCCTCATCTGTGGTTAATGGCTGGGTTGCAATAATACTTACCACATCTTTATCGGTGGTTTCTGCAGAAAAATCGATCACCACGTCGGCATCAGATAATTGCGCCGGGCCAAACGGTGCTCTACGAGTAATACTGGCTAACTTAGTGCTGCAAAATGTAAACAACCAATCGCCATTGCTCAGCAAACAATTAAACACACCTCGCTTCGCATAATCAGTAGCAAGTGCCACCAAACTGTTTGCCAATTGTGACGTGCTGGCGTCTCTTGAAAGATTTTCTCGTACATTATTCATAATGTCACAAAATATATTTTCGCTGTCGGTATCACCTACTGGTTCGTACATGCCCGCACAACGCTCAAAGTTTTCTATTTGCCCATTATGGGCAAATATCCAATTTTGACCCCAGAGTTCACGACCAAAAGGATGTGTATTAGCTAAACACACCTTACCCACATTGGCTTGACGAATATGACACAAGGCTATTTGGCTTTTAATAGGATGGTTTTGAACCATATTAGCCACTTTAGAAGACGCACTGGCGCTAGACTCATGAAAGGTTCGCACACCCTTCCCTTCGTAAAAAGCCACACCCCAGCCATCGCTATGAGGGCCTGTGTGCCCACCTCGCTGAGTTAAGCCTGTAAAACTGAAACACAAGTCAGTAGGTGTGTTAGCACTCATGCCCAATAATTCACACATGACAATCCTTACAATTATTTTTTAGCCGTGTTTAATCAAATGTATCGCTAAATAAGTATTTCTTATCTCACGCTGCACTCAAACGGCTTAAATATGTGCTTAAAAATAGAGTTTTTAAGCACTGCTAAAACGTTAATGATGCCATTCTACTTCCAATCTATTTTAACGTCCTTGTTTTATGAAAATTAATCTTCATTAAGTAAGAACTTGCTTTCAATTAACCGGATCGGCTTTACATGACAATCACTGTTTATTCTCCACTGACACTGCCCAATGGCATTCAATTGCCAAACCGTTTAGCAAAAGCGGCCATGGAAGAAAATATGGCTGTCGAAGGTCATTTACCCGGCGACGCTATTTTTAAACTATACGATGCCTGGGCCAATGGCGGCAGCGGTTTATTGATCACAGGTAACGTAATGGTGGATCACAGAGCCATGACTGGCCCAGGAGGCATCGCACTAGAAAAAGACACACCACTAGAGCCGTTTAAAAAATGGGCACTCAGTGCAAAAGGAAATGGGACAAAGCAAAACACCCCCCATGTATGGATGCAAATTAATCACCCGGGGCGCCAAGTGTATGCGGCCATGGGCGGACAAGTGCTTTCACCTTCTAACATCCCATTAGAAATGGGCAAACACAGCACGTTATTTGGCCAACCAACTGCCATGACCGAAAGCGAAATTGGCGAACTGATTGAACGCTTTGCCACTACCGCTAGTAAAGCCGTTGAAGCGGGTTTTGATGGTATTCAAGTACACGCTGCCCACGGTTATTTGTTATCACAATTTTTATCACCACTTACCAATCAACGCACCGACCAATGGGGTGGCAGCCTAGAAAACCGAGCTCGCCTTCTTTATCAAGTCATCCAAGCCATTCAAAAAGTGGTGCCAAAAGACACCGCAATTGCAGTAAAACTTAATTCCGCTGATTTTCAGCGTGGCGGTTTTGATAGCGCTGACGCCCTAGCCGTTGTGAAGCAACTTGAAGCATTAAATATTGATTTAGTAGAACTGTCTGGCGGCAGCTACGAAAGCCCTGCCATGCAAGGCATTACACAAGATGGCCGAACCCTAGAACGAGAAGCGTATTTTTTATCATTCGCTAAAGAAATTGCACAACACGCAAATATTCCGATTATGACAACAGGCGGCATCAACCGCCTTCAAGTGGCTCAAAACGTAATAGACGCAGGGGTCGATATGATCGGCATGGGTCGCGCGCTGGCGTTTAACCCCAACCTTCCAAACCTTTGGAAAACCGAACCCAAAGCACAAGCCACATTACCAATAGTTAACTGGAAAAATAAAACCATGGGGAGTATTGCCACCATGGCCATCACCAAACGCCAACTGCAAAGAATCGGTAAAGGCAAACTACCCAAACTGAATTCATCACCGCTACTCAGCTTGATTAGCGATCAGGTTAGATTAAAAAAATTAACCAAGCGTTATCGTGCGCGCTATGCGGCAGGGTTTTAATATAGATATATAGACACCTTATCAATAAAGGGCAGCATGAGTAACTAACACCTTAGAGCTGCTAGATACTCACCCTTCTTTGACATTACTGTGGTGTAGGACTTAAGAACATTACACTCCAATAATCGGTAAGTAATAACTGGCTAAAATGGAGTGAATTTGAATAAGCCAACTATTACGATCCCGACTTTAATTTTATGTTTTGACACTTATTTAACAAGTGTCAAAACAATATAAGAAGCAATAAAACCACTTAAAAAAGAGTAAGCTAATCTCGCCGAAGTAAATTTAGAACCATCACTAGAACGCACTACCCCACGAAAATATATCTCCCCATTCTTCTTGCTATTAAATAATTGGTACTCCAAAAAACATATAAGCCCTAAAGCCAGTGAATATATTATAACTTTTTCTAGCAATGAGTCCCCATCGATCTCTACTCGCATATCGATAAATACGGGAAAACAAAGTCCAATTATTCTACTGATAAAAAATTTCAAAGTAATATGACCTTATGATAAAGCCTAAAAGAAAAATAACGCCTATCTAATAGGTAAATAATTATTGGTTAAAATAAAAAATTGTAGAGAAAAACCAACTGTTTTTTCCCAGCCTAATATATTATTAGGCTATAACTACTTGGCTACCGCAGCCTTTGACAGCTTACTTAACACTTGTGCAATCTTCTTAATGACTTCATCACAGCCTTTTATCTTATGGCGCGTCATCAAGTAACTCGGATTATTATAAGTTAACCAGACTCGATTATTAGCGTCTTCACTAACCATTACCTTTTGAGGTAAATCAATGGCAACATCTTGAGCGCACATCATTAAAGGCGTTCCAACCTTAGGGTTACCAAAAATGATAACTTCTGTTGGTCGTAATTGTAGGCTCACACCACTCGCATTTTTTCGATGGTCTATTCTTGCAAATAAAGTTAACCCTTTGCTTTTCGCTATTCGTTCAAAACGATCAGCCGTTTCTTTCACTGAGTAATGACTTTCATATTTAACTAAACCATCAGAAGCCATCACTGAAAGTGATGAGCAAAATAGAACAACACTTAATAATATTGATTTTTTCATTTGAGACCTTAATTATTGAAATTTAACGCTTTTTTTGTGGGCCGGTGTAGCGTACAAAGTGTAACCGCCCCAGCACCGAAGAGGCGTACACCAACTGTTTGTTAGACAAAAGCCTGATAATCACTTAAGACCCTGCAAAAAGGTAAATAATATCGTAACGCCGACTATAACAATAAGCCAAATTATAATAGGTTCGTAATTCCCATTTTTAGCTTCTGAAGCCAGATAACCATTAAACTCTTTCTTGCTTTGTCGCCGACCATGCTCAGTACTTAGATTGTGCTCAGTAAGAGATACCGTTCCATTAATCACATAATCCTTTCCAGAAGCTAGTGTAGGAAGTGGCCCAAAGTCATGACCGCCATCACAGTTTATTACGTACCACTCAGCTCCAGCCTTTACGATGTACCGACCATCAGAAACTGAATACTGGCCAGCTTGAATCCTTTTTACTGCAACCATTTAAGTTACTGCCTAACAGTTTATTTACGTCGCATAGACATGTTTTCCGGTGACGCTTTTTACGGGACGTGTTTTCCGGTTTTTTATTTTATATAAAGCAATCATGATCCTTACAAAGCATCAGGTCAAATATAGACAATCTTATAAGATCCCTTAGCTAAATTTCAACCTCTAATACTGTAAACCTATGATCAATCCATTCTAATAAATCTTCAACTTTTACGCCTTATAGATATCTGGATTATTCTAAATGGGTGCGACGCTTTTTAAGGAAATACTTTTATTGAGATGTGCTTGCAGAATAAACCACCTCTTTGAATAGACCCACATGTCGTGATCTGGTGTATAACTGGCTTTTATCATCTACCTCTTTGTTGTGCCTGAGTAAACACTGACTAGATCAATCCAGTCTTACTTGCATAGAGCATTCTAACCTATTGTTCGTAGCTTATTGGTAGTCGCTTTGCTTTGCTTTATAATAGATTTTTCCAATTTGGCGTTAACTTTGCGACATTTTCGACGCTGATGTCTGTTGAAGTGGCTAAACCTTATAATGATTAAGCAGCCGCGATTCATGAAGCCCGTGGCGCTAGAGTGAATATGGTAAAAGGATTACCTACATGGATAAGGATACCAAATGAAAATACTTCATCTTGATGACCACATGCTTTTTGCGGAAGGCTTAAGTGCCGTATTGTCACAGCATGCCAAAGAGATTGAAATCATCAGTGCCACTGATTCTGAGCAAGGGCTGATGCTTAT
>JAWUVN010000045.1:0-28659 GCA_034112345.1 Bermanella sp.
AGTAATGACGTAACAGATACATCAACACACCTTCCTGACGCAGGGAAATTGTATTTGATTGATTCAACTATGATCGCCGAAGACGTAAACATCTCTAATGAAAATTTATATCGTCTTTACAAGTCTGATGGTATTTCTGCATTAGGCGCAAAAAATACTGAAGTAACAGGATTAACCATCGAAGAAGGTGCCAACCTAATTCTTAAAGCTAACAATGGCGGAACAATTAGCCTTTATTTAAACAATGACATCCAAAATAATGGCAGTATATTTACCGAAAATGAAGATGATGCACGACTAGACTTAGATCTAATGAGCGCAGCCTACTACGGAAACGGTGCCATCAATTTAAGCGGTAGCAAAGTTGGTCAATCTGGCGGTAATTTAACTATATTCGCTCATACAATTAAAAATGCAGGCGAAATTAATACAAGTGGTGCTACTGATAACGAAGGCGGTACAGCTGGGTCCGGCGGTCAAATTCAGCTATATGCGAATGTTTTCATTGAAAATAAAGGTCTATTGAATACCAGTGGTGGTGTATCAGCACAAAGCACAGGCGGTGAAGCTGGTGATATTTACATTGAAGCTCTAGAAGTATTTAACACAGCATCTATTACTGCAAACAAAGGCGCAGGAAGAAGCGCAATTTATAACAGCAACTCTGCAGACGTATACATCACCGCAGCTAAATCACTGATCAACACTGGTGACATCGATGTTTTAGGGGGGAAAGCCCATGGCAATGGAAACTACTCTGCTGGACGTGGTGGTGACATTTACCTCAACCTAACCAATTCTCCTGGCTACATTAGCCTTGATAAAGCGCTTGTTAACACTGGCAACCTTAATGTAAGTGGTGGCTCAGTATCTGGCGATGCAGATGGCAGAGGTGGCTATGGCGGTTCAATTGAAATTCTCGCTGGCGATGAGTACTTAGAAGATGGCGACACACCAGATGAAAATTTTGCATCTGCACTATCAACAAGCGTAAATATTTCAGGCAACTTAAGCGCAAACGGTGGCAGCACAGAATCTGCCGAAGATTATGCTTATGCAGGACCAGGGGGCAGCATTGAAATTGCAATCTATGACCAAGCAACATCAAACATAGACTCAAACCTACTCGGTTACGACAATATAAATGTAAACGGTGGCGATGGCCTTGATGGCAGTTACGGTGGCCAAGCCTATATATCATCTGGTGATTATCGAGATGAGCGTGGCGGATCTTTTGTCCCAGCATTGAGCGGCCCAATCGCTAATAGTAGCGATATAACTGCAAATGGCGGAAGCTCTTTAGCGACTGAAGTAGCGGCTAATGAAGATGAAGAAAGTGGTTATGGAAGAAGAGCTGGTTACATCTCGTTATCGATTGAAAATGCGTTTGCTTACTTAGAGCCTGGCGCTTTAAGCCTTAGTAACACAGGTTCGATTTCTGCTACTGGCGGCCGATCTTTTAACGATGACTACTCTGCAAATGGCGGCAATGTAAGCATCATTGCCCCAGGCACCGTGACCGTGACCAATTCAATCACTCTTGATGGCGGGTCAGATGAGCATAATGCAAACACCAGCGATAACAGTGGACATATTGGCGCTAACGGCGGCAACCTTGTTGTTATCAGCCAATACTCTAATAACTCACTAGATAGCACTATTAGCGCTAATGGCGGCAAAGGTGATCTTGAGGGCGGAGACGCTGGCTTTGTTATGCTAGCTGGCAAAACAGCTGTTTCAGCTGATGGCAGCATCTCATTGAATGGTGGCAACGCTTTAGAGAATAACGCTGATTCCCACGAAACTGATGGTGGTGATGCTGGTTACATAAGCCTTCTTTCTGGGGCTTATAACTCGGCGTTTAACACAACGGTTACAGCTGAACCTGGAACAGGTGATACCACTGGTGAACCTGCCTCAATCATTGTAGATGCTGACTGTAAAAGCGATTACTGCGATATTGAAGCGGCCATGGGTGGCTCTCTCTAGTAACGCTTAACCAAATCAAGGGCAAAGAGAATTTCTCTTTGCCCTTTTTTACCACTAAAACAATTCAGTGATTTTATGCTCCGTTATATTTTAGTCTCATGTATTTATATTTTAACATTCAATGTCGAAGCCCAATCAAATACTAACTGGTTTCAGTATGACAGTGATAAACAACAGTTTTCAATAACAGGTAAAGCCATTCATCCTGCCGCTTTTTTTAAACAAATTAGCTTGCATTCTGGTGTAGAAATACATTATGAAAAATCGCTATCTGAAGGTTTAAATTTAGATTTTGAAGGCTCTGATATAAATGAAATATTCAATTTCATAGATACAAATTTCTCAACCTTAAAGGCATTTATCAAAAACAATGAAGACAATGAAATACTAACAACACTGACAATCCTTCCAAAAGGTAACTTCCAATCAAGTAATCTGGTGTTAGCTTTAAACCCAATTAGAGAAGCTGTCGCGCACAAACAACAAACCACTCCTTTAAATGCACAAGAAGTCTATATTACACGAACACAAAAAATGGACCTTAAAATCCAACAGAACCTAGAAAGAATGGCTTCTAAAGAAATAGAACACAAAGAAAAGCAACGACAAAAAAGAAACATTAAAAAAGAAAATACATCGTCAGAAAAGAACGCTCTCATAAAAGAGTTTCGGGAACTTAAAGTATCCAACCCTGAAATATACCAAAGAAAAATTGAAATAATGTCTTGGAAATACCCAGACCTAAAAGACGCTATAGAAAGCAATCACTAAAATATAATCTTAATTTAAAGCAAAGAGTAGTGTAAGTACCACTTGATATCACAACATAGCCTGGGTTGCACATAACCCCTCTCTTCCTTACCTGCTCACAAAAAAAGGGTTCTTATTGAACCCTTTTATAATAAACGAGTAAAAAACTAAATCGGAAACAAAGAGCCCTTATCTAAACGATATGACTTCTCTGCCAATTCGGCAAATTTCAAATCATGAGTAACAACTACAAAAGCTGTTTTGAACTCGATATTCAAGCGCTTAAGAAGTACTTGAATTTCATCGGCTGTTTGAGAATCTAGATTACCTGTTGGCTCATCTAACAACACCATAGCAGGCTGTGTTATCAAAGCTCTAGCAATGGCAACTCGTTGCCTCTCACCACCTGATAACTCTGCAGGTTTATGGGATACGCGACCCTTTAACCCCACCTGCTCTAACATATCTAAAGCACGCAGCCTTGCTTGCTTTTTATTCATGCCTTGAATCCATAATGGCATAGCCACATTTTCAAGAGCATCGAATTCGGCCAACAAATGATGGAATTGGTAAACAAACCCAAGGTGCTTATTTCTAAATCGACCCAAATCACTTTCACTTAGCTCGGTGATATCTTGACCACTCCAAACAACCTGACCCTCTGTTGGAAAATCTAACCCAGCGAGCATATTTAACAACGTTGTCTTACCCGAACCCGATGTGCCAACAATGGAAACCCACTCTCCTTCGTGCAAGCTAAAATCCAACTGATCTAGAATTTTAATTGGCACTGGTCCAATTTTATACTCTTTAACTAACTGCTTACACTCAAGAACCGTCACTGTACCAGCCGTATTTTCGCTTACCAATTTTTCAGGCTTATTCATTACTTCACTTTCATTAGATGTCATAACGCAAAGCCTCTGCCGGCTGAATCTTAGATGCTCTGTAAGCCGGATATATGGTTGCTAAAAAGCTCATTAAAAGACCACTTCCTGTCACAACCAGCACATCTGACAATTTCAACTGAGATGGTAAATAACTAATAAAATACACATTAGCGTTTAGGAATTGTATATCCAGCATACGCTCAACCCATGCAATCGCATCAGTAACCGTTAACGCGAGAATCACACCAAAAAAGGTACCTAAAATAATCCCAACAAAACCGATTACACACCCCTGTACCATGAACACAGCCATAATAGACCTTGGTGACATGCCTAGTGTTCTTAAAATCGCTATATCCCCCTGTTTATCCGTTACCATCATCACCAAGGTAGAAACTATATTAAAGGCAGCTACTGCAACAATAATAAGCAACAACAAACCAATCATTGTTTTTTCCATTTGGATGGCTTGAAATAAATTCCCGTGAGTGCGAGTCCAATCACTGGCTCGCAGATTACCGTCTAGCTCAAACATCAGGTCCCAAGCAATCTTAGGCGCCTTAAATAAGTCTTCAGTTTTTAAACGCAAACCTTGCGCTTCGCTTGTTAGCCTAGCCATTTTAGCGGCGTCTTTCATATGTATATATGCAAAGTTAGCATCTAACTCTGCACCAACAGAAAAGATCCCCGACACAGTAAAACGCTTTAGACGAGGCATTAATCCAGCAGGAGTTAAGCTGGCCTCAGGCATGATCAAAGTGACTTTATCACCTAAACCTACCCCTAATTTTTTAGCCAATAGATCGCCCAGTAATACTCGGTATTTACGGCCCTCTAAACTGTAAAATTCACCACGAGTCATGAAGTCAGGTAATATTGATACCTTATCTTCCCATTCGGGCTCAATTCCATTAACCATAACACCTTGTACTCGACCCTTATGGCTCATCATCCCTTGAATTTGGACAAATGGAGCAGCGCCGACTATCCCAGGTTTTTCGACTACCTGTTCGGCCAATTCTTTCCAATTATCCATACCGGCAGAATCATACAAGGCCGCATGAGGCACCATCCCCAAAATTCGCTGACGTAATTCTCGATCAAACCCATTCATAACAGACAAAACTAAAATTAATACAGCAACTCCCAATGTGAGACCCGCCATAGAAATGCCTGAAATAAAGGAAATAAAATGATTGCGACGTTTGGCGCCGGTATAACGCAAGCCTATGGTTAAAGGCAAAGATTTCAACATAAGAAGTTAACTGTAACCATGAATATAAATTAAGAACGCTAGCCTAATGAAATAACGGCACAATTGAAATGGTCTTAATCCACATTTACGGCTAAAATCAAATGTAATTGGCTAAAAGAATCTTAACTATGAAAATTTATGTACTTACCCTGCAATTTTTAATGGCAATGCTTTTATCTAGCATCTCTGTGGCTGACCAGCACATGGAAGAACTTATGAGCGAAGGTGTAGACTTTGACGGCACTGTCGTAGAAGCAAGCAGTCAGTCTCTAAATATGCCTTTAGCGAATAAACCAAAATCCAACGTTAAGCGTCCTGTTAAAGCCAGTTCAAAGAAGAAGGTATTAGCTAATTTTGGTGAACCCGTAAACCGCCATAAACCGAAAGGTAAGCCACCTATTGAACGCTGGGACTACCAAGAATTCTCAGTTTATTTTGAATCGAATTTTGTTATTCATTCAGTTGTTCGATCAAATAAAAAGTAGCCTTCTGCACAATTGATACATACGCTTCATATCAATGAGGCGTACACTCCTTATTGCATCATCGACTCCTTTATAGTCCAGCCACAAACCAATACACCTGTTCTACAACTTTCAAGCCTAGAACCGCTAAATAGCTCGTAAAATAGTCAAACTACGCTATATTTACTGAATTGCTGGCAGACAAATAAAGAGCACTTTAAATGACCACCGCATATTCAATGATTGCAATTATTTGCGCCCTTTTTAGCGCCCCCCTGTGGGCTGAAGTAAAAGAACTCAATAATACTGAGATGACAGAGGCCTATATCAAAGATGGCAGCATCATCATCAAACAAAGAGCCATAACCCCCACACCTAAGAAAACTCTAAAATACAAAGTAGGACCAGGCCAACCTGTCACCACTGAAGCTGAAGCTGTCTCTGATATCAACCAACAAAACTCATCGCAACAGACAATGCTTAACGAAGAGCTAAACCGAGATTTAAGCAACAAACAACTACAAAATAATCAATTAAACCAGTCTCTTTCAGATATCAGTATCCCGGACACCCTCAGCCCAGCACAACAGATACAGCAACAATACGCACAAGACATTGTGAGAGCAGGTTTGGGGTTGCCCAATGGTTCTAATATAACACCTGCAATGATGGGGCAATATTTGTCACAGACCTTTACAAATCCAAATACAAATAACCTTTTAGGTACCGAACAAACCATTACAACAAATGGTTTTCAGATAAGTATCCCCAATCCAGGTGGACAATATGGGGTAGGCGTTTACCCAAGTGGTGATGACAGCATGAATGTTGAAACCACTAACCAACAATTAATATTCAACTTAATCTTCCCAAAAGAATAAATAGATATCGATGTTTGCATAAAACAAAAAAAGAGCCAAAGGCTCTTTTTTACATTTTGATGGCATCACGGCCTAATATTCAACCGAAAAGATCGAAAGATGGGCCCTGCCCATCTCCATCATTAACACTGCTATCTAGCCATAGCTTTGGCTTACTAAACGTTTGTTCCATAACCCTTGCTAGGCTATCACTCATTTTCTTAGAGCTGCCCTCAGCCAATAAGGCAGCAAATTGCACCTCGTCTTGACCTACACACATGGCGAAAGATAACTCATCTAACGCATTCTCTTTCATGATTTCTATGGCATTAAGCCTGCGTACTTCAGATATTGTCACTACAACCTCCATTGACTCTGCATGCATTATAACTAGGCTTTTTGTAACACAACAGAACTTGTTGTTCTGAAATAAAGAACTACACCAAATAATAGGCCAAAGGTGGCTGTATTATTAATTAATGTCTGTTATAAAACAGATGATTATCGGCTTTGTACAACAGCCAGCTTCAATAATATTATAATTTATAAGCGCCAATACATATGTCCCAATTTGATACCGACCAATTATTCCAAATCGCCGAGAAACTCAGCCAAGATTTCTCTCTGTTTCCTCCTCAAGACAATGATCAGTCTCCTTATATTCAAGGGCTTTTAAGCCAAACAGAAATTGATGAAAAAGTAACCGAACTTAAGAACCTGGATATAGATGGCTATATCAAAGAAGTGGTTTCGCCCAGCGAATCCAGCCAACGGCTAAATGCGCGACAATTGGTTCATAAATTAACCACGCGCTTTATATATGAGGAAGAATTTGGACCTCTTTACGTAGCCGAAGTAGAAATTCACTTTGGCACGGGTTTTCGTCGAATTGGCTTCATTGGCCAAAACCGAGCTGAAAGAAACGGTGCATGGATGCCAGAGCATCATGAGCAAGCCGTCATATCCATGCGTGCATTTGCAAAGCATTCCATCCCAATTGTCACGCTAATGGACACTCCTGGAGCAGATGCCAGCGAGGAAGCCAATTTAAATAATCAAGCTCATAGTATTTCACACTTAATTGCTGAAATGACCAATGTAGATACTCCTACCGTGGGTATTATATTGGGAGCAGGCTATTCTGGCGGCGCCATTCCATTAGCGTCTACCAATATTCTCTTATCGGTCAGAGACGGCATATTCAACACAATCCAACCCCAGGGTATGGCCAGTATCGCTAGAAAGTACAACCTTTCATGGCAAGAATGCGCCAAATACGTTGGTGTATCGGCTTACGAGCTTCTTCAAAACAATGTCATCGATGGCATCATTGATTACGCACCTGGCGATCGCATAGATCAACTACAAAATCTCTTAGATGCAATCACTTCTAGCATTGTCAGTATCGAGCGTGGCGCGATCCACTTTGCCAGAGAGAACCCGTATTTAATGGACCATTATAAGCGCAGCGTTGAGCGCTTTATTAATCCTTCAGAAAAATTACATGCTATCGAAGACAACTCAAAAATGATTGTCGCCACATCGCCATCTGAACATCATAATATTTTCAGAATGACCTACCGCTACATGCGATATTTAACATTAAGAAAAAGAATATTTTCTACATCGAAAGGTCACTACAGCAGGCTGACTGAAACCGAAATTCCGTCAGGAAAATTAAACGAACGAATTGAAGATGAAAAACGCGAAAAATTCAGAAAATGGCTACAAGCTCCTGATAAAATTCGTTACGACGAAGAGCTAAATAAGCTTTGGAAAAACTACACCCAAAAAGCAGAAGAGAGAACAGATTCTAGAGGATCTCTATCAAAATTATTTTTTGGTGAACCAGAAGACAACTACATAAAAGCCAAGCAAGACTTTAGCTTCTCGCTAGGACTATATCTATTTAACAGATGGAAATCTGACGCTGAAATCAACTTTTCAGAATTAATAAATTATTTAACAAACTACCAACAAAGCCGATTTCTGTTAACACAAGATGACATCAAAGATAGTTCAGCAATTCTTAAATTCATCAAAACGAATGAACACGAACTAGCGCGTTTCTTTCAAAAGAATCTTGATTTTGACACACAAGCATTGCTTGCTCATCACAAAGACGATTCAAATATTAATGACGAATTAGTAGCAGGATTAACGAAGACATTAAACGACATAATCAAGGGCGATAAAGTATCTTCAGAGATATGCCAACATATTTCACTTAGCCCTTTAACCCAGCAGCTACTTAACAGTGCAGCCAGCGGCTCAATGGAAACTAACCGTCGCGTATTAGAAGATGCTCTAGCACCCTACTTAACAATTAAAGAAGATACCACCGCTCTTAAAGAGAACAGCGATGTATCCGTTTTAGATGCCATTCGCTTAGACGATTTAAGAACTGACTTCATCAGCATCAGTGAAAACTTAATTATGTTTGGCAACTTATACGATTACGTCATTCGTAATCTAGGGACCATTGCCAAAGAAGCCAAAGAAACGCATTCACTATCCTATAAAGCTGTCGACAATCTAATCAATAACGGCCTTGCTTACGCTAATAAACACAGTAAATCTGAAAATCATAAAGAAGAATTTGCAAACTGGTTTCAGTTCTTCATTGCATCCAGCAATCGAGTTGAATTCCTAAAACAAGTTGAAGAGTGGAAAAAGCATAGCTTCCCTCGCTTGAGCGATACCTTATTCGTTATTGTCACATTCTTTTTTGAAAAGCTTCTTGCTGAATATTATGAGAGCGAAGACAACAATGAATACACTGGAAGAATCAACCCATACAGCATAGGAAGAAGAAAAGATTTCTGGAATCGCCTAACCATTGCATACTTTGACCTGCTAATTCAGGAAGTTTTAGACGAGTATAAAAAACAAAAACTAACAAACAGCAATGCGTTTGTTGACCGCTTCTTCCATGACTTCGAAGAAATCAATGATCATCTAATGACATCTGATCCAGTCAAATTCCCAGGCTTCAGAAACGCCATAGAAAATGCATTAAATAATGATATAACACCATGTGGTGTTGTCACAGGGTTTGGCACCATAAAGATTGGGAACGAAAGCCGCCGAGTAGGCACTTTAATTTCTAATTTAGAATTTCAAGCCGGTGCATTTGACATGGCGAGTGCTGAAAAGTTTTGCAAATTAATGGTTGAATGCGCACGCCACAACTATCCTATTGTGTGCTTCGTTTCATCTGGGGGCATGCAAACTAAAGAAGGCGCATCTGCGCTTTTCTCAATGTCCGTTGTAAATGATCGCATTACTCGATTTGTGAGAGATAATGACCTGCCTATTGTTGTATTTGGCTTTGGTGATTGCACCGGTGGTGCACAAGCAAGTTTTGCTACGCACCCAATGGTCCAAAGCTTCTATTTCTCTGGAACCAACATGCCTTTCGCAGGGCAAATTGTTGTACCGTCGTATCTTCCAGCAACCTGCACTTTATCTAATTACCTTTCAGTGAATGCCGACTCAATGGCAGACCTTGTTAAACATCCTTTTATTGACGACCTAGATGTACGCTTACGCACAATAGATCCCGCTATCCCTATTGCACGTAAAACGACTGAAGAAGTACTCGAAAGAGTATTGAAAGGTTATGTAACACCAGAAAATGCGGAAGAAAGTGAATCGACCAGTGCCATTGCAGATAAGATATTCCGCCCTGTTAAAAAAGTTTTGATACACGCTCGCGGCTGTACGGCTCAAAAACTGGTTAAAAAAGCACAAGAAAATAATATTGATGTTGTATTAGTTCAATCCGACCCTGATATGACCAGCACCGCAGCAGATATATTAAATAGCAAGGGCCGCCTTGTGTGCATTGGAGGCAATACTCCAGATGAAAGTTACCTAAATGCACAAAGTGTTATACGCATTGCAGACCTTGAAAAAGTTGACGCTTTACATCCTGGCATCGGGTTCCTGTCAGAGAGCGCTCAATTTGCAGCATTTTGTGGCAACCACGATTTAAACTTCATTGGCCCGCGCGTTAGCTCAATGGAAACCATGGGCAATAAATCAAATGCAATCAACACCGCTATAGCATCTGGTGTACCTGTTGTTCCAGGCTCTCATGGCATCGTTACCACATCAGCCATTGCCGCTAAAGTTGCTAGCGAGATTGGCTACCCTGTTTTACTTAAAGCGGTGCACGGCGGCGGTGTCAAAGGCATTCAAGTAGTACATGAGCCTTCGTCTATCCATGAATTATTCCATCAAATTTCAACGGAAGCAAAAAGTGCATTTGGCAGTGGCGACATTTACCTGGAAAAATTTGTCACCTCTTTAAGACACATAGAAGTGCAAATTTTAAGAGACAGCCATGGCAACACAAAAATACTTGGCTTACGTGATTGCTCAGTACAACGTAACAACCAAAAAATCATTGAAGAATCAGCTTCAACCATGCTTCCCAAAAAGCTAGAAGATAAAGTATATAAATATGCTGAAAGTTTAAGTGATGCTGTTGACTACAATGGTGCTGGTACCGTTGAATTTATATATAACCTTGATGCTAACGATGTGTATTTCATGGAAATGAATACACGACTTCAAGTAGAGCATCCGGTAACCGAACTTGTAACTGGCATCGACATTGTGAGCGAGCAATTCAATATTGCTAGCGGCGGAAACATTGTAAAATTAGCACCAAAACAAAAAGGTTATGCGATTGAAGTTCGCATAAACGCAGAAAAAGCAGTCATACAAAATGATATCGTAAACTTTGTCCCAAATGCAGGAAAAATAACCAAATGCGTTATTCCAGAAGGCAAAGATATACAAATATTAAAATCCATTGATTCTAATAAAGAAGTTACCCCATTTTATGACAGTATGGTTGTTCAAATCATTTGCTTCGGAAAAGATCGCAACGACACCATCAAAAAAATGCTTTCATATTTAGACAGCGTAACAATTGAAGGGGTTTGCACCAACATCCCTTTAATTAAACGCATTTTAACTGACAAAGTATTTGTTGATGGCATTTACGACACCAACTACCTGCCTGAATTTTTGGAAAGGACTGATCGAGAGTCATTAATCAAAGAAATTGAAGCCAGCGCCGGAAGTAACACCAAAAGCGTTACGCTAGACATTCTTCGTGTTGAAGGTTCTGACGAGCTCAAGGTATTGGCACCAGCTAGCTCTATTTTTTACAGCGCACCCTCTCCTACAGAGCCATCTTACGTTAAAGAAGGTGACATTATAAAAGTAGATCAAACACTATGTTTAATGGAAGCAATGAAGATGTTTAGCCCATTAAATTTAAAATCATTTAATTCTCAAGGCAATACACTTTACGACCCAAATATTCAATATAAAGTGATTCGAATACATAATGGCGAAGGGCAACAAGTAAACCAGGGAGACCTATTGTTTGTGATCAAACCGCTCAAGCATTAACTTTCTGATCGCATAACGTAAAACACCCTTGAATCACAAAAGGATTCAAGGGTGTTTTTTTATACATTAGATTAATACAGTAAAAAAGGCTATTGATTATCAGTCTTCAAAAAAAATTCTAAAGAAATTAAACGACCAAAGTTAATCGATGGCTTTTTCTAACAACTCTAGTAACCGTCGTGCAATGGCTTCAAATGCCTGCGACTCTACATTATCTTTCTCTGCTGTAAAACTGAACAGTAAGCGTTCAATTTCTTCACGACTCATATACTGAATGGTCACTGGATTTAACATCATGCCCTGCGCCTTAATATCAAGGTTAGTACTGTATTTAAGTACAGTACTTTACGCTTATTGTTATAAATTTCAATCTATATTTAAAATGGGTATTCGCTAGATCAACTACATTGGCTTTTGAATGTAGTATTCAAATACGCCATCTACCTCATCGCTTTTCAATAATTCATAATTTAAAAAACTGCAAAATTTAGCAATGTCTCGAGTAGTTGATGGGTCCGTTGCTAAAATTTTAAGTACCTGACCCGCTTCCATTTCTTTAACCTTACCATGCAACATCATTACAGGTTCTGGGCACATCAAACCTTTAGCATCCAACTCTAATTGAAACTCCATACTCACCTTCGTATATTCAAACCCAGCAACTAAGAATACTTAAATCCAAAAATTAGAATCTAGCACTTAACAATCAGCTGCTCGTAATTAACAAAATCGATTTTCGCTGCCAAAGCACCCAAGCAAAACCCAGCACAGTCAAACCAGCTGCCACTATAAAATGCCAACCATACCCAATAGCCTCAACACTAAAGCCACTTAAAGCACCCATAATCAAACCACTTATCACCACTAGGCAAGATTGAAAGCTGTAATCCAAACCCGCATGGTGTTCTCTGCAGTAATCCATCATAACTGTAAATACACCAATGGTCGCCATAGCTCCGGTTACATGCTCAATAATGCATAACATAATAAACCCATTATCAGGGATCCAGCCCATGGCATATAGCCCATACAAACAAAGACTCATTGTTTGAAGCAAGGCAAATATAAGCAACGCATTTATGCGCCCTAATGGCTTAACCAATGCCGCTCCAAGTATTGCTCCTACCAACCCAGCTACCACTCCGTATGAACCAATTATAACCGCCACGTCTGCCAACTGATAACCCTTATCAATCATCAGTGGTTTCAACATAGCAGTACCAAATGCATCACCCGACTTATAGATCAACAGTAAACCGATCCAAAGCCAAATACCATTTCGATTGAACAGGCCTTTCCATGACGAGACAACCCCATCACTAGCAGGAGACACATGTAAAATTGATTCATCATGACTGGACGAGCTTTCAATGTAAGCAGGTGCACCCTGCGCTTGCGTAGTAAACAAAATAGGCAAGCTGGTTAGCAATAAAATAAGTGCCATTAAAATCATGGAGTACTGCCAACCCAAAACAGGTAACCAAGCTAATATAGCACCACCTCCAATGACCATACCAATACGGTAGCCACTGACTTGAATGCCGTTTATCCAACCTCTTTGATCAGCTGGTACCGATTCAACAGCAAGAGCATCAGTAGAGATGTCCTGACTTGCAGCAAATATATTCAGGCTGAACAACAACAGCATAGTAACCACCATGCCTGTTCCTATCCAAAACTCTAATGGATACAAAGATAAACTAATCACCGTTAATACAGCCAACGCATTGGCCAGCAAAATCCAGCCCTTTCGTAATGGAAAGGGCCCTACAGTGTAACGATCAAGTAATGGTGCCCATAAAATCTTCAGCGCCCATGGAAGCGCCAGTAAAGACATTAAACCTATGTACTTCAGCTCAATTCCTTCATTTCTCATAATAGCGGGCATAGCCTGGGTAAAAAAACCAATAGGCAGGCCTTGAGCAACATAAAGAGAAAGTAATATAAATAATTGACGATTAGCAGCCAAATCAAAAACCCTTAAGATTCATTAATACGATTACAAAGAAGCTAGCGACAATCAGGGCAAACCTGTTTTTCTAATGTTGCGCTCCAACCCTGCATGCTCATGGCGTCCAAAGCATCTTTTTGATCATTAGCACTATAAGCAATAAATTCTAATTTAAAATCTTTACTGCAAGCATCGCAATTAGCATCAATTTTTTTCAGGGTAAACTCTCGCTCCATAGGCCCCTGACACACAGCGCTCCAAGCTCCAATAGGGGTGATCAATGGATCTATCTTTTCAACTGACATTTTAAGGCTTGTCTTTTGCGCCCCTTTCACTGGCAACAAAAGTACATCACCAATAGAAACCTTAGGGCCCTTCCATTTGACTTCGAACACACCTTGCTTGGGCTGGGCAACCACACCCAGAACCTCATAAACTAGGCCGCTCTTTAGTGCCTTTCCATACTCAAGGACAAATAATTGCCCTCCTGGAGTATGTGAATAAGAAATACAATCAAGCATATTTGAAAAATTCTCGTAATAATCAACATAAATCGGGGTTAATACAGCCCAAATTCATGAATTATTTGTGTCTAAGAGCCGTGAAGCATACAATTTGCCGCTGCATTGTAAAGGGTCTCCCATAGAAACTATCTATGAACGCCCCACACAGACATTATTAAATCGTTATTCCGGACACATCGAATGCGCACCAGCCAATTTTTAGTAGCCACCCTTAAAGAATCACCATCTGATGCCGTTGTTATCAGTCATCAGCTAATGCTGCGCGCCGGCATGATACGTAAAGTGGCTTCAGGCCTATACAACTGGCTACCCCTTGGCTTACGTGCACTGCGTAAAGTCGAAAATATTGTTAGAGAAGAAATGGATGCCGCTGGCGCTCAAGAAGTATTAATGCCAACTGTTCAGCCTGCTGAACTATGGCAAGAAACTGGCCGCTGGTTCCAATACGGTGGCGAGTTAATGCGAATTAAAGACCGCCACAATCGCGACTTTTGCATCGGACCTACGCATGAAGAAGTGATTACCGATCTTGCTCGTAACGAACTAAACAGTTACAAGCAGCTGCCAATGAATTTATATCAAATTCAAACCAAATTCCGTGATGAAACCCGCCCACGCTTTGGTGTGATGCGCTCACGTGAATTCATAATGAAAGATGCCTATTCATTTCACGCTAATCAAGACTCGTTAAATGAAACCTATGAACGTATGCACACTGCGTATAGCAAGATATTTACCCGTCTAGGCTTAAACTTCCGCCCAGTAATTGCTGACACAGGCTCTATTGGTGGCGCTGTTTCACACGAATTCCATGTATTAGCCGACTCTGGTGAAGATGATATCGCATTCAGCAACCAATCAGACTTTGCAGCCAATGTTGAACTGGCTGAAGCCGTAGCGCCAACTGAAATCCGCCCTACTGCCAATGCCGTAATCACGAGCGTTGATACACCGGACCAACACTCGATTGAAGAAGTCAGCAATTTTTTAAGTATAGAAAGCAAAGGCATAGTTAAAACATTAATCGTTGAAGGCTTTTTAAGCGACAAAGAAAAAGATGCTGGCACCAAGCCTGCCTTAGTAGCTTTAGTATTACGCGGTGATCACGACTTGAATGAACTTAAAGCTGAAAAGCTTGAAGGCATCTCAAATCCATTAGTCTTTGCTAGCGAAGAAGCAATCCAGGAACAGCTAGGCTGCAAGCCTGGATCGATTGGTCCATGCAACTTAAGCATTGATGTGCTCGTTGATCGCTCTGCGGCTGTATTAGCGGATTTTGTATGCGGCGCAAATGAAGATGGTAAACACCTTACTGGTGCCAATTGGGATCGCGATGCAAAAATCACACGCATAGAAGATTTACGTAACGTAGTAGAAGGCGATGCCAGCCCAGATGGTCAAGGCACATTAGAAATAAAACGTGGCATTGAAGTTGGCCATATATTCCAACTAGGAACCAAATATAGCGAAGCACTAAAAGCCACTGTTCTTGATGAAAATGGTAAGGCAAAAGCCATGCTAATGGGTTGCTACGGCATTGGTATCACTCGTGTAGTTGCAGCGGCTATTGAACAAAACTTTGATGATCGCGGTATCATTTGGCCAGAAGCCATTGCGCCCTTCCAAGTATCAATTGTACAAATTGATGCCAATAAATCAGAAGAAGTGATTAGTCGCTCAGAAGCGCTATATAACACACTAACTGAAATGGGTGTGGAAGTATTGATGGATGACCGAGACAAGAAGACAAGCCCTGGTGTTAAGTTTGCTGACGCTGAATTAATGGGAACTCCTCATCGCATTGTGTTCAGTTCTCGCGGCTTAAAAAATGGCATCGTAGAATACAAAGCAAGAAGAGATTCAAAAGAAGAAGCAATTGAAATGCCAGCTGATGAAATACTTGCCTTTATTAAAGAAAAGCTAAACAAGTAATATGTTGTATAGATGGATAATCATTACCGCCATACTTTTAAGCTCAAACTCTGTTTTTTCGAAAGTAGACCCCGAGCTTAGAATGTATTTAAGTAGCGCTATCCATTCTACATCAAGCTTTACTGATCGATTTGAAGCAGAGGTCTGGCTGGTGGATATGTCATCCAGACTTTCTCGCTACATAAAAGACAAAAAGTTTAGAGTTGAGTTTCTAAAAACACTGCATCAATCAGCGACCAAAGAAAACCTCCCTCCTGAAATGGTGCTTGCGCTCATAAACATTGAAAGCGCATTCAAGCCATTTGCATTATCTAGAGTAGGAGCCCAAGGTTACATGCAAATAATGCCATTTTGGCGCAATGAAATCGGTCGGCCCAATGACAACCTCATGGATTATAAGATCAACCTAAGATATGGCTGCGCCATACTTGCACATTACCTTAAGCGAGAGAAAGGAAACTGGACCCGAGCACTAGCTAGATATAATGGCAGCTTAGGCAAAACATGGTACCCAGAAAAAGTTATGAATGCCTGGCAGAAACGCTGGTTCGTTCAAAGCATATCCAAGCTGACATATCCCAAATATTAATATCCGCACAACCCCTTGGCCACTAACCTTAAACACAATCTGTTTAAACTGGCGATTGACTGTAATTTAAACCATTTCTACATAGATACCCATTAAAAATAGCTTTATCAAGGAACTGCCTAAGCTCTCTATTCGAAAAGTTGGCGGGGGGGGGTGGAGCGGCAGACATTTTTCACCAAAAAATAATCGTGGATACGATATTAACCACCTTTTTTGATGGTGTTAATCTTGATCGCAAAAAACACATGCAAAAACCTTTTTAAATCGTAGCTTTTGGCGGACCCAATAACTACAACAGAAAAAGACATGAGAACCGCCCACTCAAAACCAGTGGCCGCAATCCTAAATGAATCTCACTTCAATAAGATCGTCGAACACCTACAACAATCCCCACTAGAACTCAGCGCTCCTAATGAGCTTATTCAAAAAGTAATAACAATTGCACCGGCAACCAAGATAGATACTCTAAACCTGCGATCAATTATATATAAAAACTGAAATCTATAACCTTTAGTGCAAAATCAACTACATTTCATTACCAATCGTTACGACCTACGGCTGCAAGCAAGCTGAAACAGACTAAACTTAAGTAGTCAGCCGGAGGTATTCAAATGCTTGAAAAATTTAAGACCCTCAATTTCCAAAGCTTATCCAACACCCCTCACTGTGTCATGCCAGACAGAGGGCAAGAAGATCTTTCCTTAGACGACCCCGCCATAGCTGTTATGACGGACCACCGAATTGAAAGAGCACCCTTAATAAGCGCCGATCGCTCATTAGATCGAGCCATGCGGCAAATGGCCGAGGATAATTGTAGTATGTTAATTATCAACGATGGGAATGAACGCGTTGCGGGATTGGTCACTTCAGCCGATATAACCGGCGAGAAACCCATTCAATACACAAAAGACACGGGAAAAAAACGCGCCGATTTAAAAGTTAAACACTTGATGACCAAAGTAGAGGATATTCCAGCCCTAACCATTCAGGACGTTCTTGATTCAAAAATTGGGGACATACTTCATACGCTTAATGAAATAGGCAGCGAGTACGTTTTAGTCACTATGATTGAAAATGACAACATGGCAATACGAGGGGTGTTCAGCGCTCGATCGATTGCTCGCTCACTTAAAATATTTTTTGACCCAAGCCCTGCTGCCAGAACTTTTGCCGAATTTACCAAAGCCTTACACTGGACAGAACTAACCCATTAAACTCAACCAATAACATTACTTATCTGCCTAGCCATAAAACACGTCATGGGCTAGGCAGTCGATTTAAAGACATCGGCAATGAATAACCCTAGCACCGATTTTTTTTGCGCTCGCAAATCAGAAAGCAAAGGTGACAAAACTTGATACCAATTTGTTTCCATTTTTCGTACACCCAGTTCTTCAATGCGCTTCCCGTGCAATACTTCACTTAACTCCCCGACTGTCTTAGATTGTAAATCTGCAAGCAATTCATATTCGTCAACATCATCTACTATCCAGCCACACTTAATCAGCGTATTAAGTACCTGCTCCCACTCATCAGCATCCACTAACGACAGAGATTTAATAATCTTCCTTCTAGAAAGCCGTCCTGTATCGGTGTGGTTCAAACACTCTAAAATCATCAATGCCCAATCAAGTTGTGATGCATTTATTCCTGACCATTTCTTTTTAGCAAAGGGAATCGCACGAACTATTTCAGCACCAAATAGCACCACGCACCAAGCCACAAAAATCCAAATCAAAAATAGCGGTACAACAGCAAAGGCTCCGTATACAATTTTATAAGATGGCATGCTGGCAAGTACCGAAACAAAACCTACTTTACACCCCTCTAACAAGGCTGCGGCTATCACCCCGCCAAATAACGCATCAAACATACGAACCTTGCAGCTGGGCAAAAAATAATACATTAATGAGAAAGCCAAGGCAGAGAACAAAAACGGTAGTAAGGTAATCAGTATGCCGTAAACATGAAACACCGATTCAACATGTTCCAACCAAAGACGGCTACTCAACAAATAACTGCTCATTAAAAAGCCAACAGCCAACAGAACTGGCCCCACCAATATAACCAACCAATAATAAATCAACCTTCGGCCAATTCGTTTACTAGTCACTCGCCACACTTGATTAAACGCATTCTCGATTGTAAACATCAAACTAATTGCACTGACCAAGAGTAAAACCAAACCCACAATTGTTAAATTTTTAGCCTGCGCTGCAAAACCGGTTAGAATTGACTCCATCTCATGACCACTGGCAGGGAAAAAGTGCTGGAATATAAATTGATGAAACTGATCTAAAAACCCTGAAAACTGAGGAAACACAGTTAGCATGCTATACCCAGCTGTCATCAAAGGTACAATGGCAAACAAGGTTACAAAAGTAAGTGCCGAGGCTGACTTCCTATTCTCATTGGCTTCAAATCTAACTAGTAGAAATACTAAAAATCGCCCTATTTCTCTCACAACAATACTCGCACTCAAATCTAATATGAGTACAATAACGGCTTTATTAAAGTTTGCAACGAGACCCTATTTCATGGCGATTCAAATCTGGCACAACCCGCGCTGCTCAAAGTCACGTGAAACTCTAGCCTTATTAGAAAACAAAGGTATTTCCCCTGAAATTTACCTTTATCTAAATGAGTCTCCTAATGCAGATAGCATTAAATCTGTACTCCAAAAATTAAACATCTCAGCTCGTGAACTGCTGCGCTCATCTGAAGATGCTTACAAAAGCCAAAACCTGAAAGATAAGACATTAACTGAAGCCCAACTAATTACAGCAATGGCAGCCGAACCCAAGTTAATTCAACGTCCAATCGTTGTTAACGGCAACCAAGCTAAGCTAGGCCGCCCTCCAGAACACGTTTTAGAAATCGTATAAGACGATAAGGACTAAGTTGTGAGCCAACCCTATATTCTTGTTTTATATTACAGCCACGGCGGCTCTGTAGAGGCTATGGCTTCGCAGATAGCGCGAGGCATTGAAACAGTTACAGGTGTCGAAGCTCGAATCCGAACGGTTCCTAGTGTTTCCCCAGATTCAGAGGCTACAAAGCCAGCCATCCCTGAATCAGGCCCACTTTACTGCACCGAAGACGACCTAAGAAATTGCAGCGGCTTGATACTGGGCAGCCCAGTACGGTTTGGTAATATGGCAGCAGCCGTAAAGTACTTCTTAGATGGTACGACTAACCTATGGCTGACAGGTGAACTAGTGGATAAGCCCGCAGCGGTATTCACCAGCTCATCAAGCTTACACGGTGGCCAAGAAAGCACTCTTTTAAGTATGATGCTGCCGTTATTCCACCACGGAATGGTTTTAGCAGGCATTCCCTATACTGC
Organism: Bermanella sp.; assembly: GCA_034112345.1. GTDB lineage: Bacteria > Pseudomonadota > Gammaproteobacteria > Pseudomonadales > Oceanobacteraceae > Bermanella. The sequence continues at coordinate 19,981 of JAWUVN010000045.1, forward strand.
ACCAGAATTAAGCAACACACAGACCGGCGGCACACCTTATGGTGTAAGTCACTTTGCCGGTAAAACAAACAGCTCAGAACTAAGCCAAGATGAAGTAGCCCTATGCCAAGCGCAAGGTAAACGAATAGCACATCTTGCGCTTAGCCTTAATGCAGACACAGAAAAATGATAAAACAACTAACCATTGCCTACTGGGTAGCCATATCGACATTCTTTATCCAATTTCTACTACTTGGAATTGGTACTTTTAGCAGCGCATCAGCTCAAACAGATAGCCTCTATCAAATATCCATAGGAATTGCTTTAACTCTAATTAAAGCAACTCCATGGCTAATTTTGTTACCAGGCTTATTTATGAAAACAAAAAATGTAATGGCTTGGATGAGCTATATTTGCCTGGTTTACTTTATTATCTGGATGCTGGCAGCCTTCGGTGAGCAACAGAGTTCACTTGGTACCCTGGGTGTATTCGTTACACTAATACAGTTTTGTGCTGCCGCGTTACATACACGTTTATCTAAGCGAATATAATTAAGCGAATTTTTTAGGCTAAAACAAAAAAGCCTCTGATAAACAGAGGCTTTTTAACTTAAAGATGGTTATTTAGTGCTTTACTCTTCCCACTCTTCATCTTCACCAAAGATTTCAGTGGTAACCGTTTCGCCACATTTTTTACACTTACCATCAATACATACTTTACCGTCAAGTTCGTACTCTTCTGGGTCAGTCATACCCAGATCCACTTCTTGACATTTATTACACCAGGTTTGCTCTAGAAAAGAAGCTTGCTCTTCTTCGTCGCGCTGGTAAAAATCACGTTGTTGCTTGTCCATGATAGGCTCCATTAAAAACTAAAGGCAGATTGTATATGGAATACCCACGTTTTCTAGTCCTTGAAAGCAGTAGTTACGAAGAAGATGCATATCCAATAGCTGCATCATGGTCAATTGCCACAGGTGAGCTTAAAGCAATACTAGTAAGACCAGAAGATGAGTGGCAACAATGGGACTCTACTAACGAAGATACTCATGGCGTAACTCGCTCTCAAATAGAAATGCAAGGTGAGAGTGTTTTAGACGTAATCAGAGAGATGTCTGACGACTTTGATAAGCAGCCCGTATTTGTAACCGAGCCTTACCTTTACGAAAAATGGCTTGATACCATGTACCGAGCTTACGGCTCAGAGCTGCCGTTTGACCTAGTACCGATTGAAGATATGTTTAAAATGACACTAGATGAAATAGAAGAAGAAATCACTAATATCTCGAATAACCTACTACTTGATATCAAAATATCTGAAGACCGAGTGCGATGCATGCTTGAATTGTACCAGCGCTTATCTGAAGCAGGCATCATCAAAACGTACTAATAAGCTACTTTTCGCACACAAGCATCAAAACTGTGTGCGAAGTTCTTATGCATAACCAGAAGCTCCCTCTAACAGTTCAAATATTATCTATATTTAGCACTAACTTATCCATGCACAGGTAATATACCCCCTGCCGCTCATCACCAATCGTATGAAATAAACCGATAAAAAGGAATGAATAAAAGGACATTTGGTAACACAACAAGCGCTCTGATTTCATCATCACTATCAAAAAAATTAGAAAGTGATTAAGAAATAAAGCAAAAACATTAGATATAAGATTAATTAAGAGAACAGCCTTCGACGAAGGCTATTTAAAAGATTTTTCAATTTACACTATTATTGGTAGCCAATGAGATTCTGAGCATTTATCACTCAAATAGATTCATAACTACCAACCCATAACAGCCTTAACAAAAGGCCTAGTGAGTTTTTTCTTTGCACTTAACGAAGCGTGATCGAGCTGCTGAAGGGCTTCAAACATATTTTCCATATGCCCTTCTACATTTTTAACCACATACTTTGCCACTTCATCACTCATATCAAGACCACGATTTAAAGCTCTAATTTGAAGCGCTGACTCTTTAAATTCAGTAGTAGGTTCATCAATTTGATAAACCAAACCCCAAACAAGCCTTGAATGTAAATCAGGTAGCTTAATTCCAAGTTCATCTGGTGATTTATCAGCGGCAAATAATAAGCGACCACCGCTATCACGCACACGATTAAATAGATGAAATAATGCTTCTTCCCAATCAGCATGCCCTGCAATTGCTTGCAAATTATCCAATGCAATAACTGGCAGCCCTTCTAGGCTTTCAAAAATAGCAGGCGAATAATCAACCAATTCATCCAAAGGAAGGTAAACACTGTTTAAACCCTTGCTTTCAGCCTCATGACAGGCTGCTTGCAATAAGTGACTACAGCCTGACCCAAGAGGCCCGCTAATAAAAATACTTTGCTCGCCCAAACCAGACGCGCTCAATTGTATTTGATTAGCAAATTCTTGAATTGCTGTGCTATAAAAATTTTCAAACGTCGCGTCATCACGTAACTGTACGCGTAACGGAAGTTGTTCTTCTACTTGCGGAGCCATTAATTTTCCGAATAAAACTCTGTATCTTTATAAATTTCGTGTAAGTGGCGCAATAATACCACAATAATAGCCGCTACTGGCAGAGCCAATATCACTCCCACAAATCCAAACAGCTGACCACCCGCCATAATGGCAAATATAACCGCCACAGGGTGCAAGCCAATTTTATCTCCCACCAATATGGGGGTTAAAAACATAGATTCAACAACCTGCCCCACTAAAAAGACGGCAAATATCAAAATAAGGTGATAATCAAACCCAAATTGCACATATCCAGCCGCCATTGCAGCCACAATGCCAATCGCAAACCCCATATACGGAACAATGCTTGCGATACCTGCTATTAAAGCCACTAATAATGCCAGCTTTAATCCTACCGCCCACAGTCCTATGCCATAGATCACCGCCAACGCAGCCATAACCCACAACTGACCCCGTAAGAAAGCACCTACAACATCATTACATTCTTGGCTTAGCTTAAGCGTGACTGGTTGATATTTAAGCGGGAAAAGATTAAATACCTTGGCCGTTAAAATATCCCAATCACGTAACAGATAGAAACCCACAACAGGCACCAAGGCTAAATTAGCAATCAGACCAATTAAACTACCCGTAGACGCACTGCCCGTTACAATCAATTTTGAAATAATATCTTGAGCGGTTCCCAGCTGCGATAACAACTGATTTTTCAAAGAACCAGCATTAAATACGTCAGCATCTACACCAAATGTAGAAACCACCCAAGGGATAAATACTAACTGAACCCATTCAATTAGATCTGGTATATGTCCATAAGCAACTTTAACCTGACTAATTAACAAAGGGACCAATAATATGGTGACACCCAATAACAGTAAGGTAATAACAGTAAAGCAAATTACAACTGACAAGGTACGACTTAAACCCATACCTTCAAGCCGATCTGCGATTGGATCCCCAAGGTAACCAAATAAAGCCCCTAATAAAAAAGGCATTAAGACCGGTTCTAAACTTGCCACTAACCAGCAAAGCAACACCAGCAATACAACGCCAATGACCAACTTATTACTAAATTGAAATGTATTATTCAAAATCAAATCCTTTTTAATTTTTTCATTACGGACGCCATTCAAACTCAGATACAGGCTCGATATCTTCGTCAATCACCTTAACAACATGCTTAACCGCAACAAGTTTCTTATCCAAAGATAAAGCCTGCTCTAGCTGCTTAAACGTACCATTCAACGACAACTCCATTAAAACGTCATCACCAGACATCTTGACCAACGAAACATCTTTTGTGATAGCCAGTTTCTTTAAGTAGTTAATTAAATGACCATAATTCTCTAGAGTTTTAACCCGACCTACACTAACCATTAAACCTCTGCGCTTTTCGGTCGATGGCTTCAAAGCATACTCTTCAGCTAAAACTTGAGCACCAGAACTTAAGCCCCAGAGCATTTGTTCATCCAAAGTTTGAGATTTAAATTCATATTCAAATTCTTGCCCCTTGAAGTAAAAACGCCAATTACCAACCCAAGCATCTTGCCCTGACTTATAAACCCTGCCAGCCATAACAGATTCAGCCCCGTATCGCTCACTGGCCGTTAAGATCCTGTCTTTAAACAAGCCCCACAATTGAACCATTGGCAGCTTCATAGAATCTTCTAAATCGTATACCGGCAAAACCAAGGGCAAGCCACGCTTAGCCGCTGCTTCATTTAGTTTGCGCAACCCCACATGCTCTGACGCTTCTGACAGTATTTGACGCTTACCATCATCTATCGCCAACCATGTCATAATAGTAGGACGATTTATCCCCCACCTGGGCAATTGAGCACTTTTGATAATTCGCTGGATAGATTTACCTTCAAAGCGCATATTTAAGTGGCTAGACCCAGGTGGCACATTGCCCCCCCACTCACTTTCTTCAACACGCGTAAAACTGAATTGGTACAGGTATTGATCCGCAATCGACAACGCCTTATGAATCACAGGGTGATCAATTGGCACAGGAAATCCACTCACTTTATACAACACATCTGCCAGACCTTTTTCTGCACCCAGCTTTCGAGCCTCAGCAGATTGATCCTCCACGACCACTCGAGCATCATATAATCCCTCGATTTGCTTAGCACTAACCTGAAAACCCAGGCCAATGGTTAAAAAGAACACAAATAAAAACTTCATTTCGGCTACTTCATTCAGAAAACTGGGGCTATTCTGACAAATATTGAGAAAATTACAGCCCCTAGCAAGAAAATCACTGCTTTAAGGTCAGTAAGAATTCTAATAATGCGCGCCAAGTGCTAAAATCCGCCACCAAATTTCCTAACTGCAATTCATAGGGCTGCCTCATGAGCGAGCAAAACAAGTCTCTTAGTTACAAAGACGCCGGTGTTGACATTGATGCGGGTAACGCACTTGTCAACAATATCAAAGGTGTTGTAAAGAAAACTCGTCGCCCTGAAGTTATGAGCGGCATTGGTGGTTTCGCAGGTTTGTGCAGCCTACCAACCAAATACAAAGAACCTATATTAGTATCCGGCACTGATGGCGTAGGCACTAAACTGCGTCTCGCTATGGATCTAAACAAGCACGACACCATTGGTATTGACCTAGTAGCGATGTGCGTGAACGATTTGATCGTTTGTGGTGCTGAGCCATTATTCTTCCTAGATTACTATGCAACCGGCAAACTGAACGTTGAAGTAGCTACAAGCGTCGTAACCGGCATCGGTGAAGGCTGCTTACAGTCTGGCTGTGCACTTGTAGGCGGTGAAACTGCTGAAATGCCAGGCATGTACGAAGGCGAAGACTATGACCTAGCTGGCTTTTGTGTCGGCGTAGCTGAAAAAGCTGAGCTTATCGACGGCAGCAAAGTAAAAGAAGGCGACGTAATCATTGGTCTACGCTCTTCAGGCGTTCACTCAAACGGATATTCTTTGGTTCGCAAAGTAATTGAAGTGGCTAATGCTGACCTTGATCAGGACCTAGACGGACAAACTCTAGGCGATGCACTGCTTGCACCGACTCGTATTTACGTTAAACCTATCCTTAAAATGCTAGAAACCATTGATGCGCATTCAATTTGTCACATTACCGGCGGCGGCATGTATGAAAACATTCCACGTGTATTACCAGAAGGCACTAAATGTATTCTAGACAGTGCTGCATGGGATCGCCCTGCCGTATTTGATTGGCTACAAGAAAAAGGCAACATTGACTGGCATGAAATGCACCTAACGTTTAACTGTGGCCTAGGCATGATTGTAGTGGTTGACGAAAAAGACGCTCAACAAACCATCGACATATTAAACGCTGAAGGCGAAACAGCTACTCTAGTTGGCCGCATTGAAAAAGCAGGCGAAGGTGACGAACTTGTCATCGTTAAAGGCGTAGACGAGGAATAATTCGTTGAAATCTGAAAAAGCTGAACCAGCTCGTATCGTTGTTTTAATTTCTGGCACAGGCAGCAACATGCTCGCCATTGCAGAAGCTTGTGCAAAGAAAGAAATTGATGGTGACATTGTAGCCGTTATTAGTAATCGCCCAGATGTAATGGGCTTACAACGGGCTAAAGAGCTTGATATTGCAACAGATGTTGTGGATCACACTCAATTCCCAACCCGTGAAGAATTTGATGTAAATCTAATTCGTGCTATTGATGAGTTCAGCCCAGACCTAATTGTCTTGGCTGGTTTCATGCGTATCCTAACCTCGGACTTTGTTCGTCGCTATAAAGGTCGCATGCTAAACATTCACCCATCACTTCTTCCTAAATACAAAGGTTTAAACACACACCAGCGCGCACTAGACGCTGGCGACAAAGAAGCGGGTGTAACCGTACACTTTGTCAGTGAAGACCTAGATGGTGGTGCAAACATCATTCAAGCAATCGTCCCTGTTCTTGACGATGACGACGAAGGTACACTTCGCTCTCGCGTTCAACTTCAAGAACACATAATTTATCCAATTGCGGTTAAATGGTGTGTAGAAGGCCGATTAAGCCTAAATAAAGGCGATGCCTATTTTGATGGAAAACCCCTACCCGCAAACGGCTTACCGTTGTCTTAACCGATAAAAGCCTACAAAATAGTGAGCACGCTATTTAGCTGCTCACCGTTTATTCTTCCTCTAACTACTCCAATCAAGTCCAATCAGATAAAGCACACACTGGATTACTTTCGTTAAGTACGCTTATACTGACCATATCGTTAAAACAACTCTAATAACAATTGATACTCAGCAGGCCAACTCGTTGCTTAAATTCATATCTATTATCTGCCTACTTTTAGTTTCTGCCCAAGCAACGCACGCTAACACCAGCAGTGCGAATGCAACAATCACATCACAAACACCTGCTATAAAACTAACCCCCTACACAGCCAATTACGAAGCTACATGGAAAGCAGGCTGGTTCCCCATCACTATTGATGCAACCAGAACACTCGAAAAAGTAAATAATCATTGGAAAGTATCATTTGAAGCTTACTCCTCTGTGGCTGACTTAAGTGAGATATCTGAATTCAATTTAACAGACCAACAAATCACACCCATTAACTATCGCTACAAAACAAGCGGGTTTCTTTCAAAGAAACTAAGAACACTTGAATTTAATCATGAAAAAGGAAAAGCTTGGCTGCCCTACAAGAAAAAATGGGGAAACTATGAACTCACACGAGAAGTTCAAGACAACCTAAGCTATCAAGAGCAAATCAGATTAGATCTAATGGCAGGAAAAACAGAATTCAACTACTCTGTCGCCTACAAAAACCGCTTAAAAAAGTATCAGTTCGTAATTGCTGGCGAATCAACAATGAACACATCAAGCGGCCCAATATCTGTTATCGAAGTAAGGCAAATAGGGTTAGATAAAAAAGAAAGCAACCAAATATGGTTAGCAAAAGATCATGAATTCTTAATCGTAAAGTTAAAAGTCACCAAATCTAATGGCACAAGCAACACAATAAAGCTTAAGCAAGCCAAAATTGGCCAAGATACAATCCACGGCCTTTAATCCTTTAGTAACCCCCTTCAATCAAGTAGAATCCCCCTTGTCCAGGGGGAGGCTAGGTTTTCATTTATTCCACATAAAGAAAACACAGTCTGAGATGTCTATAAAAAGCGAACCCCTAGCACCTGATCCGGATAATACCGGCGTAGGGATGGAACTTTCTATCAGCATGCAAAAGCCAATGGCTTTTGCCGCCTACCCTGTTAACCGGGCCTTATTCAATTTTGAATTTTGGAAAAGACCCAATGAAAACCACCATATTACTTTCTGGCATATTGCTTAGCGCAAGCAGTCTAGGCCTATCAGCCAATGAAGCAACAGAACACGATCAAGCTACCGCACTAGACACAGTAAAAGTGTCGGCTGATTTTCGTGATTTAGACCTCCAGCAAATCCCTTCCGCCATCACTGTTATTGGTGAAGACGACATTCAAAATCGTAACGCTAGCCACCTTGAAAGCATTTTGTCTTTAGCGCCCAATGTAAATTTTTCTTCAGGTGCATCTCGCGGAAGATTTATTCAAATCCGCGGTATTGGTGAGAGAAGTCAGTTTGTAGATCCTATAAATCCATCAGTTGGCCTAATCATTGACGGAATAAACATGGCTAACACAGTTGCAGCAGCAACCCTCATTGACATAGAACAAGTTGAAATTTTACGTGGCTCTCAGGGAACTGCCTTTGGTGCTAATGCATTGGCGGGATTAATAAATATTGAAAGTACCGACCAAATAGATGAACAATCAGGGTTTATCACCGGAAGCGTAGGCCAATACAATAGTAAGAGCATAAGCACTGCATATGGCTCAAAGATATCAGACAACCTTTCTTTTAGACTTAGCGCTCAATCCAATACATCGGACGGATACATTCACAACGATTATTTAAATCGAGATAACACTAATAATTACGACGAAAAATCAATTAAGGCTAATCTTAAATGGGAGGATAAACTAAGCAAATACAAATTAAACATCATCAAAGTGAAAACTGATGCAAAGAGGAAAAGCAGTGGCTGCTTTACTACAGGCCTTGTAACGATTCGTGATGATTATCAATCTGTAATCTATATGACTAATGATGAAACGGCTGGAAAAACATTCGCGCCTTTGTGGGCATATAGAGATGAAGGCTTACCTGAACCCTTCATTATGGCTGATGCACTCGCTGCCAACATCCCGAATGACATTGAAGAAGGTCTTTACCTTATGTTTTATT